>JALTEL010000088.1 GCA_027073945.1 Caldifarciminota bacterium
GTCCCTGACCTGGCTATACTACTACCCATAGCTTAAGAAAAGACTGCCACAGCCTGCTGCTGAACGCTCAAAAGGACCTCTTATGCTGCATCACAAAATTCACTCGCGCTTATATGAAATATCCAGATCATCTGAAGAGATTCTTGACATCGTTGACAAAAAACATGCGTATTACCAAGAGACAAAATCAATGGTGGAGATTTATCCAGGGCTGTTGGATGTGTTGCACTGGGCCAGGGACCAAGGGCTGAAAATGGCGGTAGTAACAGGGGGGAACCGGGCGCGTGTAACCAGGACCCTGGCCGGTTTTGAGCTGTTGGATTTTTTTAGTGTCCTGGTTACCAGCGATGATGTGGATGAAACCAAACCCAGCCCAATGCCTTATTTAAAGGCAGCGAAGAAATTGAGAATGAAACCTCAGCAGTGTGTGGTCATAGAGAATGCACCTCTTGGGATAAAAAGCGGGAAAGCCGCTGGCATGACAGTAGTAGCGGTTACTACTACTTTGAAGCCATGCTACCTGAAAGAAGCCGATATAATTGTAGACGATTTTAAAGGATTGTTGGCACTATTGAAAGAGCGAGTTATATTTACAAATAGTAGTAAGGAAGTTAGATCGTGAAGATAGCTATTGGTTCAGATCATGGCGGATTTGAATTAAAGGAAAAGATACTCAGTTTGGCTATAGGACTTGGACATGAAGTCCAGGACATGGGCTGTTATTCCCTTTGTTCAGTTGATTATCCTATGCAGGCTTATAAGGTTGCAAATGCAGTGGCATCAGGTCAGTATGATAGAGGCATCCTGATCTGTGGGACCGGGATAGGTATGTCTATAGTAGCCAATCGTGTCCCTTTTATCAGAGCTGCCTTATGTCACGATATCTTTACTGCCAGGATGAGCCGGGAACACAACGATTCAAACATCCTTTGCATAGGTGGAAGGGTAACAGGTCCTGGCCTTGCGGAAGAGATAGTCAAGACATGGCTCAAGGCCACATTCAAAGGGGGGCGCCACAAACGCAGGGTCTGTATGATTGACCAAAACGGGAAAAAAGATTCAGGCCCCAAAAATAGAAATTAGCTTGTTTACCTGACTCTTTATCCTCCTGTTCTCCTTTATCATGCTACACGACACCACTTTTGTGTTTCGAAATAGATTGTTAATATTGACGTAATATTGCGTAATAATCTGTTTTATGTTATAGATAAGCTATATCAAATATTGAAGGAGGTAGTTATGAATATAATAAGGTTGACGTAAATTATGGCATGCTATTTGCGTGTTTGATTTTTCTTTTTCTGCTTATAATAGAAAGACCGTCTGTTATTTAATAGAAGGTATTTTAAAATCGCGTACCATTAATTTAAAAGATGTGGTAACTAAGGTTAGCTGTGGTGCCAGCGTAGATTCTTTATACCGCAGATTTCAGCGATTATTCCAAAAAGAGATGGAGTTTTGTGGTGTAGGTCTATTTTTATTAAAGTCTTTTCTTAAAATGTGTTTTATTGCATTGCATGGACCTATAAGAATATATTTGTCTATTGATAGACATGAATGGAGCTATGGCTCTAAAGTCAATAATCTACTTGTTGCCCATGTCTTTGAACCTATTACAGGGATAGATTTTCCTGTTAGCGTAATAGATTTAGATCGACGTGGTAACTCAAGTACTCTTGATAGAGGAGATCTTTTATCTCATCTTTTGCCTTATCTCCAGCAATATCTTGATGATGGTCGGTTGAGCATTACTGTTCTTGGAGATAGAGAATTTTTCAGTCATGATTGGCTTGATGAGTTGGCTTCAAGAGGTATTGAGTATATTATTAGGTTGAAGCGTGATTATACTCTTCCCAATGATAAAAATGTTGCTGATGTTTACGAAAGTCTTGATATTAATGATATAGTTGCTTTTAGAAATGGAGAAGATGTTATTGTTATTAAAAGACTAAAGTCTGTAAAAGGTAGAAGGGATTCTTGTTTGGCTATATTATCAAATTTAGATAATACTTGTTTTGAGGCTATTTTAGATGAATATTCAATAAGATGGAAGATAGAGAGAGCTTTTTTTAATATAGAATCTAATGGTTGGAATCTAAAGAAGACTCATTTGAAAGCTACCAAAAGAGTTGAGATGATGTTTTATATGCTAAGTCTTTGTTATTATATTTCTGTAGTGTTTGGGCATATTTGTATAGCACTTGAGGAGTCAAAAAAGAAAAAACATGGATATGCATCTATCACACTATTTTTGAGAGGAAGGCGTTTTGTAGATGAACTCTTTATAAGATATAATGTAATTTCATTTAATGATATTAGTGAATGGTTGTGTAATTCAATACAGAAAATATTGTCTGATATTGGGAAATTAGACCCTGTCAAAGGTGTCGTGTAGCATGATGTCGATCAATGAAACTTTGCAATCATGTGTCTGTGCGACCTTGCGTGCATCAAACGCTTTACGAGATGAGGTGGTTTTCTGAATACAACCAAAGGAATCATTAGCAGCAGGGATTCATCATCCTACAAGATTCTCTCATCCGCAATCGTTACGTCTCTTTCGACGGTGCGCTATCTAGTTAGCTTTGCCACTCAGTTACTGATAGCGAAGCTATTCGGGGCATCGGTTCAATTAGATGCTTATTTAGTTGCAATTAGCTTGCCTTTTCTTTTTATGACAGCGACAACTAGCCTCTTCTCGTTTACATTGGTGCCGACCTTGGTTCAAAAACGATCCAATCGAGAAGAGTACGTGCGGTTTTCAGGCTTGTTACTCGTCATTGTTGTTATATTGGCCATTGTACTCCCTAGTCTTGCTTATCTTTTTTCACCATTGATAGTTCAGGCTATTGCACCGACCTATTCAGAAACGCTCAAGGCGGATGTGCTTGTGATGATGAAATGGTCATGGCTGTTTTATGGGAGTTCTATTGTGGTTAGTTATCTTACAGCAATGCATAATGCCGGCAAGAGTTTTATTGTTCCTGTATTAGCTGGCATGTTGCCTACGTTTGGCATGCTGCTTTTCCTAATATTGCTTGGTCGCAGCCTAGGCACTACTGCGTTGGTGTTGGGAATGTTTACGGGGAGCCTTCTCGCAATTCCGGTACTATTATTATGTATCAAGCATGAGTTTTCGCTTAATTCAACAGTATTTTCTCAATACAAAGAAGTCGCTGCCATTTTCCGCCGAATGCCGATCATTTTGGTTGGTATGGTGGGTTTGGCGAGTTATGGAACGATCGATGCTTTTTGGGTCAGTCGTTTGGGGGCAAATAACCTGTCGTACTTGGGCTACAGTCAGCGTCTACTAATAGCATTGGGAAATGTGATTCTATTAGGTCCCATGACGGTCATTTTGCCCTATCTTTCCGAGGCTGCGGCCAAGGGACATTGGCCGCAATTAAGGATCCAGACGTTACGCGCTTTGCGCATGTTGTTAACATTCTTATCAATGGTTGGTGTAATTGTTTCTATCTTGTCCATGCCAATTGTAAAATTATTGTTCGAGCGGGGAGCCTTTGACCGCACCGCCACGCTCAAAGTTAGTGCAATTATTCCCGGTATGTTTTTGGG
>JALTEL010000089.1 GCA_027073945.1 Caldifarciminota bacterium
ACATGATAAGGGCACTTATATTTTATGCCTTTAAATTGCCTAAAAGTGATGTTTATATAGCAAACTTTTTCCCCACTTTCTTTCCTCTATATCTAAGAAGCCATATGACAAACACAAAGCTCCTATATTTTGTGCAGGATATAGAGTATTACTTTGTTCGCTTTCCGTTGAACATGACAGCTTTATTCACATACATAATGCCATCGGCAAAAATAGCGCTTTCAAGATTTATAAAAGAGAGACTGAGGCAAAAGGAAATAAAAGTGGCGAGAGCCGGTGTATCCGAAGAATTTTTAACCGAACCTGTTAAAAGAAATTTCAAAACACTGACAGTTGGACACATCTACAGAAAAGAACGAATGAAAAATTCTATACTATTTTTGAAAGCCTTAAGAGAGATTTCACGTATTGGTGTAAATACAATAATCGTCGGGGACACTGTGAAGCTAAAAAAAATAGAAGGTAAAAATGTAAGAGTAATTCCTTACGGAGATTCCACATATTTAAGAGATGAATTCTATGATAGGATAGATATATTTGTCCACACATCCAATATTGAAGGATTCGGATTGCCCCCATTGGAAGCAATGGCAAGGGGATGCGTTGTTCTGCTTACTGATTCCGGAGGAGTCAGGGAATATGCTGTCCAGGGAGATAATGCCCTTTTCATAGATAAGAAAAATCCGCATGACCTTTTTGAAAAAATAGAACTGCTCAAAGACAATAAAGCTCTTATGGAAAAACTCTCTCATAAAGGCAGAGAAACCGCTATCAGACTGCCCCTTTCTGGAATGGGCCGGGAATTTTTAGAAGCTATGAATGCTTTGGCATTGTGAATAAAGATTGTTTACCATATATAGCTTTTAATTCCTTGTACATTCCTTTAAAATGAGTTATATGAACAAAGAGTACATAAGAAGCCCAAAAAATTGCTCTTTATTTTTAAACGACAGCACAATATAATGAAAGTAGTTTTTTTAATAGGCACAAGACCTCAGTATATAAAGCTCGGAGCATTATATCCACACTTAAAAAATACAGACATAAATCCCATATTTGTAGATTCAGGACAACACTATGACTATGAAATGTCGGATATTTTCATAAAAGAGTTGAGGCTTCCTGCGAATTTTTTAAGTCTCTCCGCCGGTTCGGGAACGCATGCTCAACAAACAGGGAATATATTGGAGAAATTCGAAAAACTTATAACAGAAATGTCTCCTGACATAGGAGTTGTGTTTGGAGACACAAATACAACTCTTGCTGGAGCACTTGTGTTTGCCAAGTTAAATATACCGTTTGCGCATGTAGAATCCGGTTTAAGAAGCTTTGATAACAATATGCCTGAAGAGATAAACAGAAAAATAACCGATAGGCTTGCCAGTTTTTTGTTCTGCCCTTCGCAAAATTCGGTTGAAAACCTGAAAAAGGAGGGTATATCCGAAGGGGTTTATCTGACAGGCGATGTTTCTTTTGACATATATAAAAGGTTCAAACACAAATTTAAAGAAACAAGATATATCAATTCTTTAGGACTTGAGCCTGACCACTATTATGCACTCACCATGCACAGACAGGAAAACACTCATGACACCGAATTCCTCAACAAGTTACTCGATTTTCTCACTACAATGGAATGGCAATTTGCCTTTCCAGTTCACCCGAGGATAGCTCCACTGGTGAAAGGTAGGCGCAACATAAAAAACGTTCTATTTTTAAAACCTGTATCTTATATCAATATGCAACAGCTTATATACCATTCAAGAGGTATTATAACAGACTCGGGTGGTCTTCAAAAAGAAGCTTTTTTCGCAGGGAAAAGGATAATCACATTAAGAAGCTCCACAGAATGGATTGAAACCGTAAATTGCGGCTTGAATATCCTTGTTGGAAAGTCCATAAGCAAACTTGAGAGTGCTCTTTCCCTTAAGCATGTGGAAACTGCCAATTGCTCACCTTACGGAGACGGCAATGCAGCTTCCAGGGTCATTGAAATAATAGAAAAACTTTAAATTAAATTGCAATATATTAAGTCCACTGCTGCATTAGATAATTTATTTAAGTTGTATTGCTGTTGTTGTTTAACCGTAAACAAGGGATTATAATTATCAGGCAAAAAAGGAGGTCTCAAATGACAAAAAGAATAATTGCAGTGCTCTGTCTGATGGCAGGTATCGTAAGCGCAGAAACATTTCAAAATGTAAAACAAAATGCTGAAAAGGCACTTAGAAGTAACATGTACAGCAATGCAATCGAAGATTATACAAGTTTTCTGCAATCAAAGGGGATAGCAAAATATGATAAATTCAGAACATATATTGAGCTCTCCGATATATATTTATATAGAATGAACAAACCCGAAAAAGCACTTTCTTATCTTGAAAAGGCAAAAACTCTTTTCTCTCCATATTACAGAGAGATGGACAAAGTACTTTACAGAATGGGATTGTGTTATGAAAGACTCGGGAAATTTCAGGAAGCTGCCGAGATGTATCAGGATATAGTCGTTAAATTCCGCAAGAGCAAATTTTACAATGATGCATGGAAAAGGGTAAGTGTTGCTTTTGCCAGGAACTATAAGGATACAGTTGCTTATGTCGGTGGAGAATATATAACCTCGATGGAACTTGACAATATGCTTGACAGATTAAATCCAATGGCAAAAAAATACTACTCAAGCCCGGCAGGAAGAAACAAGCTGCTTGAGAGATTAATAGAGCAAAAATTACTGGCAAAAGAGGCGGAATCTCAGAAATTATTCCTTGATTCCGATGTACAAAATCAGATAAAAAATTGCAGAGAAAATGCACTCATGCGGGCACTTGTAACCAGAGTGATTGATAGCGTGAGGGTTCCACTTGCTGATATGCAGAAATACTATTCCAAGAATATCAAAAGGTTTACAGAGAAGGCCGAGGTTCGTGCACAGAAAATAGCGCTCAAAAGTAAGGACAGTGCCAAACATATTTATAAACTTATCAAACAGGGACAGAACTTTGACACATTGAAGGCAAAATATTCAATTACCAATGATGCAAAAAATAACTCTTCCTTTTATATATACAAAACTTCCAAACCGGAAAATTTAGTCAAAACAGTATTCAGGCTGAAAAAAGGAGCCATATCCAATCCCATAAAAATCAATGATTCAACTTACTATATAGTTAAGGTACTTGATAAAAAAGACAAAAAGGTTAAGAAATTTGATGAGGTAGAAAAGCTCATTGAAAACAGTCTGAAACAGGGCTATCAGAAAAAGGCTTATGATAAACTTATACTTTCTCTTAAAAAGAAATATGAAGTAAAGGTGTATTCTAACAACAGTGAGGGGAATCAAAAGCCCAAAACAAAGGAAAAGAAATAGATTACCCGGGATTGTAATTTCTTTTAATGACAATACGGGCATTGGTATTGTCAAATGTGCTGATGGCAGAAATATACGGGTGAGTTATAGAGATATAAAAAAGCAAGGTATGCTCTTTTTAAATGAAGGAGAAAAGGTTAACTTAACCATTAAAAACAACAAGGTAGTAAATATTGATAGACTTCACACTGAAGAAAACGGATAAAAACTC
>JALTEL010000090.1 GCA_027073945.1 Caldifarciminota bacterium
GGATTCAAATATATGTCATTTATTCTATCAGCAATAGCAGCAGCATCATCTATAACCATGAAATCTTTACCATCTTCAGCTCCTATGGGGTCAGCCGCCAGTTTCGAAACTATGTTAATAGTGCCAAGCGCCATGGATTCCAGCACTTTGTTTTGTATACCTCCGCCTGTTTGCATTGGAGCGACTGTACATAGAGAAGATTTGAGAATTTCATAGGGGTCTTTTACAAAGCCTGTTACATCTATGTTGGGAAATTTATCAGAGAGCTCTTTGATTTTCTTTGCAGGATAGGCTCCTACAATAATAAATTTTATATGTTCGTCTAATTTATCTATTACATTCTGGACAAACCACAGAACCGCATCAACATTAGGCTGGTAATTCATCTTCCCGAAAAATGCAACATAGTTCTTATACTTGGGATTAATCCTGTCATACTCAAATAACGCATCCAGAACTCCATTCGGAATATGTACAGTTTTATTACTCACGTTAAAATACATCATTTCTTTCTTGTTCACAAACAGAGTTTTATCAAAATATTCTACGCATTTCAACTCGTAATTCAAAACCTTTTTTGACTCTATAAAATACATTAACTTCCAGAATGGAGATCTCACTCTTTCAAATGACATTCTGTAATTCTGACCTATACTATCTGTGATGTCCAGTAATTTAATATTTTTGCTGCCTTTTGCATATATTGCCGTTCTTATTAAAGCAAACACAGCCAGATCAACACTATTTAAAACCGATTTTATGTATTTCTCGACATCTTTAAAATAATAATAATATACCTGTATGGGAAGTTTGGTAAATAACCCCAGAAAGGCATTTATATAAAACCTGAATTTGGGCTTTGTAAAGATTTTGTTGTCCTTACAATATGTGTTTATAAATGCCATTGTTTCTTTATCCGCTACTTCATCAGTTACAACAACGAGATGAATATCAAAATATTTTGAAAGGATTTTGATTGAGTTATAACTTTTTAGTTTATCACCTCCCACAGGAGGATACGGAAGGCGAGAAGTTACATACAATAATCTTTTCCTACTCATTTAAATTTCGAAGGGCAGAGAGCTTGTAGCAACGCACAACAACAGACTTTTGAGACTTGCATTTACTATTTAACCTTTATATCTTGCAGTAGTTTCATCATAAATTTAAATTATTAAGTATTGTAATTATAATTCATCACATAAGTATGTTCAAATATTACACAACTAAATCATATTATCAGTTTGCCTTTTTTAAAAATTCTTTCATTACATTAACATCTAATCTTTTGAAGCAATTGGTATGCTCGGATTTTTCAAAACAAACATTATCCCTGGATAGAATAACTCTATTGTAATTCGCAAATGATGCAATTATTTTCATATTAACTCCATAGAGGAAATTGGAAAGTGGCTCTGGAATCGTTCCAAACCTGTCTTTCAACTCGGCAATTATCTCAAAGAGCTCGTCTTCCGCACGTGCATCGGAAATTTTACTATAGAAACCTATTCTCACCTCGTCCTCCTTGATAAAGTCCTCTGGTATGTATGCAGGACACTTGAATATAAGTTCACATTCACTTTTTTTCATGCCATTTTCTTCTGTTATTGCCATATCAAGAAGTTTAAAAAACAAAGAAGGACCTATTGAATTAATAAACCCATGCTGCTCAACTCCTACAATATTGCCAGCCCCGCGTATTTCCATATCTTTGAGTGCTATTTTAAAGCCACTTCCAAGATGGTGATATTTCAAAAGTGCTTTTAATCTCTCTTTCACGCCATAGCTGATTTTTGGAGGTACAAGAAAATATGCATAGCCTTTAACCATTCCTCTACCCACTCTACCCCGCAGCTGATGCAAGTCTGCAAGTCCGAACAAATTGGCATTTTCCACTATTATTGTATTGGCTATCGGAAAATCTATTCCTGACTCCATGATGGCGGTGGAAAGCAAAATATCAACATCTCCTTCATAAAATTCAATAAGCACATCTTCAAGTTGTCTTGTTCTCATTTTTCCATGTGCCATTAAAACCTTTGCATAAGGCACAATTCTTTCAATTCTTCGCTTTATCCTGTCCATATCGCTTATTCTATTATATATATAAAAAACCTTACCCTTCCTGTTTAACTCAAACTCAACCGCCTTTTTTATAATTTTATCTTCAATAGTCCCCACATAAGTTGCTACCTCCTCCCTCCCAGCGGGTGGAGTTTTTATAATGGATATATCATAAATTCTTCCGAGTGACATGTTTAAGGTTCTGGGTATCGGCGTTGCACTCAGACGAATGGTATCGACTAAAGGGAATTTCTTTCTAATAGTCTCTTTGTCCCTGACACCAAACCTATGTTCCTCATCAATTATGAGCAGTCCAAGATTTTTAAAGTCCACTTCACTTCTCAAAATGTAGTGTGTGGCAACAACAAGATCTACTACACCGGATTTAATTTTATTTTTTATGCTTTTTTTCTCAAATGTGGGAGTTAAGCGAGAAAGCATTGCTACATGCACGGGATATTTGGAGAGTCTGTTTTTAAAGTTCTTATAATGCTGAAGCGCAAGAACTGTTGTGGGGACCAGTATAATTACCTGCCTGCCGTTCTCTATGGCCTTTATTGCAGCCCGCAGGGCAACCTCTGTTTTTCCAAAACCGACATCTCCGGCTATTAGTCTATCCGTGCATTTAGAAGATTCCATATCCTTTTCAACATCTTTTATTGCCTGTTCCTGGTCTTCTGTCTCCAAATAAGGGAAGTCAAGCGCAACTTTTGCACTCATTTCCCCATTCTTATCATATACAAAACCGTTAAGTCTCTTTCTTTTTGCATGTATTTTTAAAATGTCCCTTGCGAATTGTATAACTCTTATCTCAGCCCTTAATCTTCTTTTCTTCCAGGAGCTTCCTGTTATAGATGATAATTTTACACTTTCTTTTTCCTCCACATTAAATCTTTCTATTTTATACATATTATAGGTCGGGATATCAAGAATACCATCACGATATTGAATTTTAAGACAATCATAAGCTTTGTTAAACGCTTTAATTCTCCGCATACCAAGAAACTTCCCTATTCCATAGTCAAGATGCACAACATAATCACCCTGAAGGAAAGTACGCAGTTCTTCTGTCCTTTCCCTCGGGCTTTTTCTCCTTCTTTTATAAAGTGGAAACACTGATAACTCTGTAAAAACAGCCAATTTATTTTTGTTATCAATAAAACCTTCATGTATAAGCCCAACCTTTACCTCTGCATTGATAAAATTCGAATATTTTCTGGCTCTATCTCTATCGCCGCTATAGTATATCACCCTGTAGCCATTTATAATAAAACGGGTCATTTCTTCTTGAAGCATGGCGAAATTGCCTTTAACAGGTATAACAGGCATTACAAACTCATTACTATCATCAACTAATTTCACCACTTTGATACGGCTTCTTTTAATCCTATGGCCTTTTTCTAATGGCATATACATACATGACAGCTCTGCTTCACTCCTCTGTGTGTCAGGGGCAAAATATCTCAGGGAAATCACAGTATCATAACTGAATTCTATCCTGATAGGTAGATAATCTCCTCTGCAAAAAATGTCTATTATGCTCCCTCTTTTTGCAAATTCCCCCTCCTGTTCCACATAGTTCACCCTTGCATAGCTTTCTCTGACAAGCAAATTTACAATCTCTTCCTGCGACAAAATTGCCCCTGCTTTTACTTGAATAACCTTTTTATTTAAAAAATCTGCAAAAACATGCCTAAAATCTTTTTGTTCCACAAAGATAATTTCATTGCTTTGCCGTATATATGCGGTGAAACGGTCGGGAATCCCATAAAGAAGCTTGTAGTTTTTAAAACTCCTTAGCTCTTCTATGACAGGTTTTATGTAGAAAGCATCCTTATAGATTACAAAAACAATGTCATTATCAGCAAGTGCTTTTAAAAAAAGGGTTTTATAGCCTGAAGGTGTATCTCTGGATAACGCTATAAAATTTTCGTTCTCATTCTCCACTTTCTTTTTCTTTAAGAATTTCTATCTGTGCAAATTCCTTTTGACTTTTTAGGTTATTTTCAAGAATAAGTAATTCATCCTCAGAAAGCTTTCCCCGCACTTTTGGAAACTTTTTGAGAATTTTAATAATAGCCATTGTGGACTCCTCCCTCACTGTTCGATTTTTATCAGTGATAAAGCTCTTTAGCATATCAAAGGCATCAATATCGCCAATTTCTCCAAGTACATATATAGCAGCAGATTTAATATACCAAAATCGTTCAGACATAAGGGGTTCAACCTTACTTTTTATTTCAATTCCAAAATCCGCCAGCGCCTTCTTTGCTCTATCCCGCAGATGCCAGCTTTCGCTTCTGAGAAGTTTAAGTAATCTGTCAACGTCTCCACGTTCTTTCAGCATATCAACTGCTTCGAGTTTATCAAGTATATTTCTTGAATTTAGAAGCACGTTTACAGGGTCATGCTTTGCTTCTTCGTTTGTTCCTGCCATTTTTTTATCTCCTGTTTTATTAAATCCAAATTTTGTTTTTTTATAGCTGAAATATAATACACTCTCTCTCCCGGAATATCAAATTCAGGGACATTATCTACAAGATCTATTTTATTAAAGACTATAATTCTCGGTTTATCCAGCAGGGATTTATTATATGCTTTCAACTCTCCTTTTAATATGGAAACTTGCTGTACAGGGTCAGCTGCCGTTATATCTATCAAAAATATTAATTTCAACGTGCGTTCAATATGTCTTAAGAATTGTAGTCCCATCCCCCTGCCTAAAGAGGCATCCTTAACTATTCCCGGTAAGTCGCATATAACAACTTGCTCTCCTCTATCCGTGTTCATCACCCCTAAATTGGGGGTTAGAGTGGTAAAGGCATATCCGGCCGTCTTTACATTTGTACCTGTGAGTGCCTTAAGAAGTGTTGATTTTCCACTGTTTGGGAACCCCACCACACCTATTTCAGCAATAAGTTTCAGTTCAACCCTTATCAACTTCTCCTCTCCGGATTCACCCTTTTCATACTTTCTCGGAGACTTCATAACAGGTGTTGCAAACCTTGTATTTCCACGCCCGCCCCGTCCGCCTGATGCAAGCAGCAGAGTTTCCTTATCTTTCAGGATTTCTCCTATAAACTCATTAGTTGTATCCTCTAAAAAAATCGTACCCAGCGGCACAGGTATGTATATATCCTGTCCCTTTTTCCCTTGCTTCCTGTTCGTCCCGCCATCTGCCCCATTCATAGCCTTGTACTTGCTTTTATACTTAAGGTCCAATAAGGTTTTTAAGGATTTTTTACCTATTGCATAAACAGACCCACCTCGTCCGCCATCCCCTCCATCGGGCCCCCCTTTGGGAACGTATTTTTCTCTTCTAAAATGCATCATACCGTCCCCTCCCCTACCTGCCTCAACTTTTATGATAGTACGATCTACAAAAAAATTCGCACGCTTTTTTTCTCCCATTTTATCAAATAAAATTAATTAAACAAAAAAGCCCCAGAGAACAGAACCCTCTGGGGCAGGAGGGGGTGGTTGGATGGGTTTTCAAAAAAATCAATTAGCAATCATCTGAATCTTCTATTAATATAGCCCCTCCAGGACACTGCTCGGCAGCTTCCTGCACATCATCCCTGTCACCTGTGCATTCCATACCTGCCTTTACATGTGCAAGGCCATCATCGCCCATCTCAAATACATCGGGCGCAACATCGGTACATATTGCATCACCCACACAGAGGTCTTCATCTATTGTTACCTTCTTAGCCATTTCTTCCTCCTTTGTAATATGAAAATTATAATGCTATGTTTGCGTTTTTTCAAATAATCAGTTTGAGCGAAAAGAATAAGAACATTGGATAGCGCCATAAGTTTCGGAATAATTAAAAAACTCTGCCGGAAACGCTATTTTTTGAATATATTCTTTATCAATTTGTAAGGTATTTTTTTGCCTACTTCGATACGGCTGTATTTTTGAATCATAATTGTTGTATCTTTGACAAATATAGTGTCTATTTCTTTAAAGGGTAAAGCTGCATTGTAAAACAAATGAGATGCTATTATAGGATTATGGTTTATGTTATCAAAACGTATATAAATCAATTTCCGAGACGTATCTCTAACAATACTAACAAAATTCACAGGAGCTCCCACAGTGGGGTTTTCAAATATTACAGTGTCCTTTATTGTATCTTTAGGTGTAAATCCCGCTGCTTTCAGTCCTTTCTCGTAATCGAAGTCAAATCCAGCAGGCATAACAAAATAGGACGGTATCACAGATTTTTGACTGGAATGTCTCTTGACGTCAAAATAAAATAAACTATCTGATTTGCAGAACATATAAAGTTCAAAGGGGGCTGTTTGATGATAAAAAAGTGTATCAGGCTTTTTATAATACACACGTCCGGATATATCGCTTTTATTTCCTTTATTAATAACCGTTTTAACCTGATAATAAGATATGGAATTCCAGCTTACGAGAATAAAAATCAATAGTTTCATTTATATATAAAAAGAGGAGGGACGACGATACGACCCTCCTCTTTGCCTTTCAAGCTCTTACTTAGTTTTTCGTGGGTGGAGCAAAAATATCGACATCAGTTGGATTTATAACCAATGAGCGTACAGATTTTTTAAACAGTTCCACCTGCCTCCTGAAAGAGGGATGAATCATTCTTTTTCCATTTTCGTATTTTACGGTAAATGTTATCTGCTTAACCATTTTGAGCTCTCCTTTTACAGGATTGTAGACAACGGGATAGAGAAGAAAATCTTCTATTCTGAATCCGCTCATATCGCCGCTGTGGGTATGAACAAGCAAATTATTCGGATAGAAGCTATCTTTTTCATAAATACTTTTCTGGGGTGCAACAAACGGACTATTTACCTTGAAAGATATCGGCACAGGCTTCTGTACGGGATACAATCTATAGGTTCCTCGTATCGGGATGTATGTAATATTATCTATTTTAACTTCCCTGTAAATAGCATCAGCAGGTATTAGCACAGCTATCGATTTTACAGGCACTGATGGCTCTCCTATTCTGGTGCTATTGTGTATGCCTTTGTAACTTACGTAATCGTATCCTTCCACTTTTGAGAAGGTTATATTACTTTTTTCAAAATTAATCGTAAAGGTACGTTCACCTGCCTGCACAAAGGCAAATACCAGAAATATTGCAATTATTGCTCTTGTTATCTTCACTTTTCACCTCCTACCTTGTGTAGTTTATTTTTTTCACAAATCTCTTTTTATTCGTTTGCATAATAATAAAGTAAATGCCCCTGCTAATCCCGTTCTTGTGCATATCAATAGACAGATTTTGCAGGCTTCCCGTACCGAGCATTCTGCTGGAGTATACTTTTCTGCCAGCTACATTGTACATTGATACGCCGATTTCTTCTCCCTTCCTGGCACCGAATGCAACATTAAACACTCTCGATACAGGATTTGGCCCCATACGAACTATTGCAAGGCCATTGGTAAATTCGTTTTGTCTGTTCTTTTCTTCATTTACTGAAAGGGCTGTTACTATTATCGTATCCTGATAATAGAGATGAGTGGGAGAAGTTACGGTGAGAATTATAGGAGTTGAATCGGGTGTGTTTACGGTAAAGCTTGCCGCACCGCTTGAATTTGTGGTATTTGTTTGATACACATCAAAGCTATCGCTGTTTATTTCCTGAGTAAGGGCAACAGTTGCGCCCTGCACGGCCGCTTTTGTAGGGTCGGTAACCGTAATATTAATCGTAGTATTCGTATTCATCTGAATTGTATCGGGATTTGCCACAGCAGTCATGGATAGAGGTTGATTCATCCATATAAACATGGAAGGGTCTCCCAGTAGATTTCTCTCGTATAAACACCATCTGTAATATGTACTGGACGATGCATCACTTACCATATCATTTTCCATCTGTGCCCATGCCTGACCAAGAATATAAAGACCGCTTTGATGAATCGCTCTGAAGAAGTATTTGCTTTGCTCTCCAGATGCGCCAAGTGCTCCCTCTGGAGATGAAGTACCCCAACCGTATCTTGAATTGAACAGGTCTGCCACTGCCCCGCCTCCGGTGTTATTCATCAAATGTTCAGCAAAACAGTCTCCGCCCGAAACCTCGTCCATTGCACCTGAGAAACATGCAATGGAAGTGAATATGGTGAGTTTTGACAGTCCGTTCGAAAGTCCGTCAGCATCGGAGTTGCTAAGCATGGTATTGTTACCATAGTTGTAATAAACTCCGTACTCATTGCCATGGCCTACTATATGACAGAGCCCATATCCACTGTTTAATGCATTCTTAACAGTGGTTTCTGATATACCTTCTATATCCTCTCTGTTATAGGTGTCGGACCAGTAACCGGGCTCAAACTGCGCCATGGTATCATTCATATACGTGCCATGATTGGTATCCCAGAGATTTCCCTGAGGGTAATACGATGTTGCATTATAAGTGGTATTCGGGCTCTTTTCGTAAGTAAGCACTTTATTTACAAAATTGTTTACCTCGGATACATTCAAGACAGGAGCTCTTCCGACATAGACATCAGGATACATATCCACACCATCGCCTGTTTCTCCGTAAGTTCCGTTTCCATTTCCATCCCAGGTGCCGTTCGTATCTGCAAAGTAGAGGTCTGAAATTATCGTATCTTCATCCGTGTAATACCCTGCATTACTCGACATACAATAAACATTACGCCTCGGCACTATTTCCTGACTGTTTTCATAATCACATTGTCCTCCCAAAAGAATATAATCAGTGCCCCAGTTTGCATGTGCATCTTTTATAAAGTTTCTTATCTTATCGGCATTATCGCTACCGGTATAATTGGCATAAATATAGCTGAGCGTTATAACCTTTGTTCTTATTCCCTTCCTGTTTTTCCATTCCACAAGAGGCTGAAAAGCAGATGCAAGGCTATCCTGCGTTATTATTATATAGTCGGCATTTCCTGGCGTGGACGGTCCTCCACCGCTTCCCCATGTGTAAGTGGCATTATAAGAATTGTCACTCTCATTCGTCTCCGAAATCGTATTGTTGGGGTCTGCAGTAATGGTGTACTGATAAGAGCCGTCAGTAGTTTCCAATATTCCATAATTTTTAACAGGAACATAGTAATTTGCCCTGAGTCCCAGTGTATACCAGCCGGCTATTGCAGTTCCCTCTCTGTATAGATAGTAATAAATAGTATCCGTGGAAGGAATGCTGTCCGGGCCTTCATTTATAACTGCCCAATGGACCCAGGCACTGTCTCCGGACGTATAATTGCCGGGAGGAGCCGCCGTGGTGTCATCCTTTACATTTGATATAACAAGTGGTGCATACCAGCCGGTCGGCTGATACGGCTTTAGATTGTAAGATGCTCCTCCACCTCCCGTACTCACATAAGCATTGATAAGAAAATCCACACCTGAAATCCAGCTGGATGTATGTTCCCATCCGCTACTACCATACATATCAATACACCTATCAGATGCCAAACCACTTGTATCAAGTATTATACCTAATGTCTCAGCTGGAGATATACAGGAAAAACCTATATGAAAATCAGCAGAACCTATTGATATGCCCAGGGATGATAGGTCAATATATGTGCCCGAACCATCTGTAGCGATACTGCTTGATGCGATGTCCAAATGTCCCAATTCCGTATTTGGATAAGTGCCGTCAGAAGACCAAACATGAATTCTTATATTTCCACTGCCCACAAGATGATAAAACCAGAATGCAGCACCCTGAAGCGTACCGCTGTTTACAGGCGTAAATCTGACATTATGAAGAGAATCATCCCATGAATCGGGATTATCTGTATAGAAATAGTCGCTTGTGCTCTGGTCCCAGTAAGAAAGTGTATCCGTGCCTTTTGCTCCGCTTCCCAAAATCTGCAGCTTGCCATTTTTTATGCTTGCCCTGTGCTCTGCAAGAAATGCAGATAGGGGCTTGGCCTTCTTTACAGTAGATATCTTGGAATTTGACTTCATCGGATAAGTCTCTGCCTGACCCACAATGGGGACACCCGGTATCGGTTTGTTTGTTACTTTTACTCCTCCATACGTGAGGAGGAATGCCATCATTATATTTAGCATATATTACCTCCCTTTTTGCTCTTTGAATAGCAATAAATATGCCAACTTTGCTTTTCTTACTATTTACACAATAAGCAAATATCCATGGTGTTAAAATTTTAGACACACCGTGGAAAAATTTTCCTGTCTCTCTATTCATAAGGCATTTCATGACAAAATTTACGGATAATTTTTCCGTTTCTAATCCCTATTAACATTCTCACACCGGGGCTACTTCTTTTGTATTTCCTGTACCTTGCAAAATATACGAGAAATGTATCAGCGTATTTGTCCGTTCCCCAGAATTTATATACAGGTTTTCCAAAATTTGAAAATCCGCAGATAGCAGGCATACGCAATGCAATAGTGTCTATTTTCGCTTTAAACTCTTTTATATCAGGGTATTTATCCGATTTAAAGAATACCTTAATCGAGGGGTTCGCACACCGGACTTTTATATCTCTATGATGATAGTCAGTCATCATTGATAAAGAAATAAGCAGCATTAACATTGTTTAAAAATTATACACCATGCACGACAAACATGCAAACTTTGCCCGTAACATGAATAACATACCGATAAAATGCGATTTTATGTTATGTACTGCTATTTTATTATGAATACTAAGACACAGGATTCTGTATATACAAAGGTTCTATAAATTTCGGATTCGGCACTTTTTCTTTACCTGCTATATATTGTTCAAAAGCCACTTTGGATATAACAGAAGCGGAAGGCGGAAATTCCATCACAAATAAAGGAAAGGACGGAGCAATATCCTTCAGATTGGTTATTATCGGCAATTTATCCATGGGACTTCCGTTTTTAAACTCCTGGAAGAATACATTGCTACCTTTGAGCCTGTAGGCTACAGAGACATCTTTTCTTTCAAGTTCAAAGAGAAACCCTGCAAATGTGGACACTGGTAGCAGTGGTATATTGCATGAGAAAGAAAGTCCTTTTGCAAAAGATATGCCGGCACGCAGGCTTGTAAAATACCCGGGACCCACAGATACAACAATATATGATAAATCCCCAAAATCAATATTATTTGTTTTTAAAATCCACTCAGTCATATTCGATAGTTTCTCCACATGTGTAAACCTTTCAAAATTCCTTATCTCAAAAACAGGTGTACTGTCCTTGCTTAATCCTATATACGTATAAGGTGACGATGTTTCTATTGAGAGGATATTCATTGTACGTGCAGTATTATAATGCACAAAGCACAAAAATTCAAATACACGTTATTCCTCAAAAATAATTGCACCGAAGGGGATAATGTTTCCTCAAAATAAAGGTAACAGAAATAGAGAAACGATGAGAGTTTCAAAAACAA
>JALTEL010000091.1 GCA_027073945.1 Caldifarciminota bacterium
GACCGGTCCGCCATCAAGGGGTTGGCCGAGCCCATCAAAGATCCGTCCAAGCACCTCCTCCTTTGAAACAATGATCTCGAAGGGCCTTCCAAGGAAACGTACCCTGGTAGTGGTCTGTGCAAGCCCGGAGGTTCCCTCAAAGACCTCTACCACGGCGGCGTCTTCACTTATAGACAGAATCCTGCCGTGACGGAGAAGCCCATCCGAAGGCACGATCTCTACGACCTCGCCAAAACCCACACCCTTGACACCGCCTACCACCACCAGGGGGCCGCTTATCCTGTCAAGGCCTATGTATTCCAGGGCCCCTTTCATGGCATGACCTGTAACCGTTTTCATATCTTTATAGCCTCTTAGACTGTAGCCATAAATGTTGGGTTACGCTTCGCTACCCCGACCTACGCGGATGTTTGCCGTCCGCATTCACTCGCTTGCTATACCATTTTTAAATTTCATACTTTTTCTGATTACCCACAAACGGAATTTATAGATTTGGATGAAACTCGAAATACCACCAATCGCTCTTTGGACCTGGATTTCCTCCCGAGTCTATAGCCCAAACCCTCCAGCGGGAAGGTACAAGAAAGCCATGTACATTCAAACGATATTGTGTACGTTTAATCTTCTTAGATGAGCGAAATAGTGACCATCCAGTATTTTTTTTAGCTTCTACCTCTATTGAATATCTTATAGTGCCAGCTACTATACCCCATCTAAGTGTTACTATCCTTTGTTCCTTCCTGTATACTGTTCCATTTTTGGGAGCAATTAACGAAGGAGCATAAAGAGGGGCCTTGCTTATCTTAAAAGTCTCCCATTCTCTGGCCCTATCTCTGTTTACGACTAATTCGCGGCCTCCCCCGTCTTCAGCGCAAACATACTTCCCGTTATGGGCTCGGAGCGCTATTTTGTTGCTACCTTTGGATTCCAAAACAAATGTCTCGTGGTCACTAATCAAATGTCTATCAGGTCTTAGCCTTCCGCCGCCTCCACCTTCTGCTCTGATGAATTTACTATTGCTTACCGCTTTCAATGCAACCCTATTTCTTTCCAAATGCGCAAGCTCAAAAACCTCCCATTCTCCAGGATGGATTCTGTTTGCAAAGAGTTCCTTATTACCACCACTTTCTGCGCAAATGTATTGGCCATTATGGGCACGTAACGTTATCAGTTCGCAACCGGGTTCAAAGCTTACTGAGGATACAGGATGTAAGCGTTCATGATGTCCCGAGAATGGAACATACTTTGTCATATCGATATGCTTCATTTCTAAGCTGGCTAGACTCAAACCCCGAATGACTACTTCCCTATATTGAGGAATTCTATTTCTTAAAGAGCCTGAAGTAAGCAGGTATGGACTATTGGACCGTAATAGTCCATACTTCAACATTAGAATAAATTTATTTTCGTTCATTTGGAAGTGGCGGGAAGAATAGTTATCGAAATAAAAGTTAAATTCCCCAACACTTTCCCGTGGGTTTACAATCCTAAACTCATGATTCTTATGAGTATGTCATGACATCACCAGAATTGGTTTATTTGTCTCTTTATATTGATCGTCTCTACAAATGTTATCAAGAAATTTTCGCAACAAAGAATCGTCCAAACGTTGATTTTACTTTTATTTTACTTTTACCAAGTTACGATAATTCCCATGAATCCTCATTGCCATTACACAAAGCAAAATCCCATGAATCCTCAGTCTAACCATGACCGCACCGCCAAGTTTTGAGCTCGATATCAGAAGAGCTCGTAGATTGGGTTTCGTTTCTCAACCCAATCTACAGAACTTTCTAAAGTCTGTGTCATTTAAGAATATTTTCTTCCTGCCGTTACCGCGGCTGGTTATATGATAGAAACAGTCTTCTGCTTGTAGCCGGTAAGGTCGTGCCATAATACAAGAATTATAGTATCTCGGGAGGCAACGTCAAAGATTAAATTCTATTTTCGAGGCCTGAATATCTTTCAATAAATATTAGTTTGCCTTTACTTGGACTGTTTGTTAGAGAGGGCTACTCGAGAATATACTTCTTCATATCTTTTGACCATGAATCTTATATCAAATTTTTTGATTGTCTCTTTTACAAGAGCAGCCTTTTGGGCCAGGTAATCTTTCTCCCTAGCATACCTAGATATGATCTCTGCCAAAAGTTTAATAGGAATTTTCCCATTTTTTAGCTCAAAGACATCTCCCGCGAGCCCCTTTTCTGTTTTTAGCATATTTTTTGTCTCACCGAGGTCAGTAGCCACCATGGGCCGGCCGGCATGGAGGCATTCAATTAGTACTAAAGGGAAGCTCTCCCCTAAAAATTTGGATGGCAAAAGGCCGAGGTCTGCGGCTGCAAAGTAGTCACATACATTGGGTTTAAAACCAAGGAGATGGACAAAGGCAGGTGTATCAGATTTTAGCAGGTTCTCATATTCTGGACCATTTCCTATGAGGAGTAGATGGATCTCCTTACCTGAGAGTCGGCACGCCATCTCAGTGGCCTTAATAGCCTCTTTCCAGCCTTTTTCAGGGATGGCACGGCTTACCACACATACAATTAAGGCCTCTTGGTCAATACCGAGGGCCTCTCTATCCACAGGTCTAACATCTACAGGTTCTATGGCATTATAGATCTTCACAAACTTTTCCTCGTCAAAACCATATTCCAGGAAAGACCTAATATTCTTTTGGGTAAGATAGACAAATTGATTGACTCGCTTTAGAGATGGGGCAATAGAGCGAAAATGTGCCTTTGACATCGTCTCGTACATACCGTGGGTTGTCACCACGAGGGCACAGTCTGGATTTTCCTTGAGCGCCTCGCAGCATAGCACATCACACCATGCATGATGGGAGTGGACCACCTCTATCCCCAGTTCCTCTATGACCCTACTAAGGTGTTGAATGTCCTCTTGTTGTTCAATATTGATCATGGGGATGTCTGGACTTAAAAAGGTCATCATCTCCTCAACAGGTGGTTCCTGCTGGCAGTTCAATACGGTGACGCAATAGCCCCTTTTCTTTAATCTGTTTGCGAGCCTCAGAGGGAAGACCTCGCCACCACCGGACGAAAGAGCAAAGGTCACCATGAGAATATTGGGCCTCCTGTAGTGAGAATGCTCCAAGATGGAATCGCAGTCGAATAGGGAATTAAAGGCAGATTCATTGAGTTTTCCCCTGTGGAGGGTCCAGTGTCTTTTTAGGATCTCTGTCTGTTCCAGGACCACCTCTTTTTTTACCTTGTATAACTCGACGGCAGTTTGTGCCACCCTGGCGTGTTCCCGGTAGTAGACGTCTTGGCTATATGTCCTAACAGAGGCATTTTCACTATGAATTCGGTAATAGTTTGTGGCCTTGGGGGAGTATGCCACAAGACCCCCCCTGCACAAGTAGAGGTAAAACACCCAGTCCCCGCAGATCCTCATGGACCTCCACTCCTCGTCCTTCATGATTGGGAGATCACCCGGGTACCTGAAGAGCATGCTGCTCACATTTGGGATGATGTTTTTTTTTGCCCACAATTTGTTTACAAGATTGTGGGCACTGTCTATAAAA
>JALTEL010000092.1 GCA_027073945.1 Caldifarciminota bacterium
ATATATTCCTATTGAATACTGCAACAAAAAATAGAATTTAGCAGACATGGCTATTTTTACTTAATTTTCAAGAGGTTAATCCAAATCCGAAACTTGAGTTATGAGAAATCCTTCAAAAGCCTGTTGCTGCCCAAATATTGGTTAAGGCCGTTCACTAAGCGTATTGAAAAACCAAAATTGTTTGCTGTTCTAACCAAAATTGTACCCCTGTTGTTGCCAATCAGTGATTTAGTGGCAAAAATCCCTGTAGCTGGAAGGCGGCTCAAGCGGCTTGTACCTGTTGCTAATTATCGAGGCGAACTGTTGCTTGATGATGCACAGCTACGTGAATGGGCGTTGCTTGATACATTCGACTGGCTGTCTCCTGCTTATGATAATCCACAAACTGCGGCTATTGTTAAAAAGTGGATGCAGAGAGCAGGGTTGCAGGAAATTGAAGTCCTAAAAGCGGGCCACTTGGTTGCTCGTGGTAGAAAGGGTTAATACAAGTTCAACAAATAAGTGCTGTTTTTGTATTGGTTTCAGTTTGAATTGTGGCAGTAGAAGTAAGGAGCTGTCATGTGAGTAATAATACTCGAGAAATCATAGTTGGTGTTGATGCCTCAAGAAACCGTTCGGGTGGTGCCAAGGCGCATTTGATCGGCGTGCTGAAACAGGGAAATCCATTGGAACAAGGTATCCGCCAGGTGCATGTATGGTCATACAAAATGTTGCTCGACTCTCTGCCCGGTAGGCCTTGGTTAATCAAGCATAATCCTGTCGCTTTGGAGCAGTCACTTATACGACAGGTGCTCTGGCAGGTTTTCAGTTTGCCTGCCGAGATGCGAAAAGTAGGTTGCGACATAATGCTGAATACTGACGCAGGTACTTTATCGAACGTGAAACCTTCCGTCACCATAAGTCAAGATATGTTATCATATGAACCAGGTGAGGCTGAGCGCTATGGGTGGAGTAAAGCAAGACTTAGACTATTATTGCTGCGCTATATCCAGAACCGATCATTGAGGCGAGCGGATGGTGCCATTTTTCTCACTAACTATGCTGCGAGTATTATTCAGCGGTCCTGTGGAACTTTATCCTCGATTGCAATCATTCCTCATGGTGTGGGTGACAATTTTAAAGTTATTGTACCTACAGACAAATGGCCGAATAATAATGAGAGGCCTATTCGAATTTTGTATATCTCGAATGTGGCTTGGTATAAGCATCAATGGATGGTTGTGAGAGCGGTAGAACTGCTGAAAAAAAAAGGTAAAAATGTAATGCTGACGCTCGTGGGAGGAGGATCTGGACCTGCACAGCAGCGCCTTGAGAAGCTGATAGCTTTATCAGACCCTAAAGGTGAATATATACGGCAAATTGGGTTCGTTCCACAATCGGATTTACCTGCATATCTGGCGCAAGCCGATATTTTTGTTTTTGCCTCAAGTTGTGAAAATATGCCGAATACGCTGGTTGAAGCGATGGCAGCAGGATTACCTATAGCTTGTTCAAACCGTGGCCCTATGCCTGAGATTTTAAGAGACGGAGGCGTTTATTTTGATCCAGAGGACCCAGAAGCTATAGCCCAAGCATTAAATAAACTTATGACAAATTCAATATTACGTCAATATTCAGCTGATAAAGCAAAGCAGCGCGCTATGCAATATTCATGGTATCGTTGTGCAAAAGAAACATGGGAATTTGTTGTTAAAATATATTGGCGTGTAAAGAACTCACGAGGGAGAGTGGCTTGAAATATCAAATCTGCACCAATTGTGTCATGGACACAACTGATTCAAAGATTACCTTTGATGAGAGGGGTATCTGTGACCATTGTCATAATTATTATGAGAATATCCTGCCCAATTGGCATACGGATGAAGATGGTAGACGTTTACTTGAAAAAACGATTGAAGAAATAAAGAAAGAAGGTAAAGGGAAGGATTTTGATTGTATTTTGGGGATAAGTGGTGGAGTAGATAGTTCTTATATGCTCCATGTTGTTGCTAAAGAATTTGGGTTGAGGCCTTTGGTATTTCATGTGGATGCGGGCTGGGATACGGAAATTGCGGTTCAAAATATACAGAAATTAATTGATAGTATGCAGCTTGATCTTTACACGGAAGTTATAGACTGGGAAGAAATGAAAGAATTTCAATTAGCCCTTTTTAGAGCTGGTATTCCTCATTTGGATATTCCACAGGATCACGCTTTTATTGCAACTTTGTATAACTTTGCGGATAAGTATAATATCAAGTATATCTTAAATGGAAGTAATTATTCAACAGAGTGCGTTCGCAACCCTATGGAATGGCTATACTACGGGACCGATATGTTACAGATAAATGATTTGCTTAAGAAGTTTTGTAGGGTTAAATTGAAAACTTATCCTTTTAGCTCTATCTACCGGCATAAAATTTATTTGCGTTATATCAGGCGGGTAAGAGTATTTAAGCCTTTGAATTATGTGCCTTATATCAGATCGGAAGCTGTAAAAGTCTTGGAGAGAGAATATGGATGGAAGCCGTATGGCCAAAAACATTTTGAATCGAGATTTACAAAGTTTTTTGAGGGATTTTGGCTGCCTGGAAGATTTGGATTTGACACAAGGCGGGTTCAGTTTTCCAGTTTGATATTGACAGGTCAGATGACACGAGAGGAAGCCTTGGAAAAGTTAAAACACCCTGCCTATGATCCTGATACTATTGATGATGAATTTAAGTATATAGCGACAAAGCTTGGGATTACTACAGATAAGCTTTGGGGATTTTTCAAAATGCCGAAAAAGTTTTATTGGGATTACAAAAATCAGCACAAAATATTCCTTTTGGGGGCGAAAGTATTGAGTAAATTGGGCGTAGAGAGGTCTATAAAAAGATGATAGCGATATTAGATTATGGTTCCGGAAATGTCAGGGCCATTGCCAATGTACTCGAAGTGAAGAAGATAAGATATGTCATCGCCTCGAAATCGGAAGACCTTAATAAAGTGAAGAAAATTATCTTGCCAGGTGTCGGATCGTTTGATTTTGTTATGAAAAAATTGAATGATTCTGGTCTAAGAAAAACTTTGGATAATTTGGTGCTTGTGAGAAAGATCCCTGTGTTGGGAATTTGTTTGGGCCTTCAAATTATGGCTGAAAGAAGTGAAGAAGGAGAAATAGCAGGTTTAGGTTGGATAAAAGGAAAAGTAGTGAAATTTGATGAAGCAAAATTAAAGCTCAAACCAAAATTGCCGCATATGGGTTGGAATTCTATAAAGGTATTGCGAGAAGAAAACCTTTTCCAAGGTATAGACGCAAAAAGAGGATTTTACTTTGTCCACAGCTATTATATTCGGCCTGATAATGAGCAAGATATCATGACGATTACTGACTATTATGGCGATTTTGTTTCTGGCATTTGTCATAATAATATTTTTGCCGTTCAATTTCATCCGGAAAAAAGCCATATAAATGGCACTATGCTACTAACAAATTTTGCGAGAATGTGATGCTTAGATCCAGAATTATTCCCTGCCTTCTTGTTAGAAATAAAGGTCTGATTAAAACAGTCAAATTTGG
>JALTEL010000093.1 GCA_027073945.1 Caldifarciminota bacterium
ATCCAAGGGCATGCGCATGTTTGGTAATTGCTGCCGTCAGTGTTGTCTTTCCGTGATCTATGTGGCCTATGGTCCCAATGTTCACATGCGGTTTAGTCCGCTCAAATTTCTCTTTTGCCATCTTCGTCAATTCCTCCTGCCTGCATAATGGAGCCCATGACCGGATTCGAACCGGTGAACCTCTTCCTTACCAAGGAAGCGCTCTACCACCTGAGCTACATGGGCAATATCAGTCCACAGATCAAGTCTAAAAACAAAATTTTTTGAATCTGAATTTAAAAAAAAGGGGTTGGAGCGGGAGACGAGGCTCGAACTCGCGACATTCAGCTTGGAAGGCTGAAGCTCTACCAACTGAGCTACTCCCGCTCTAAAAAGGATGATGATAAACCACCTTCAATTTTGAAGCATACATTCTATGCAGTATGCGACCTCTTTCTTGAAAATTGAGATCTCCTACACGAACTCTTTTGGTGGTGGGGGGAGGATTTGAACCTCCGAAGGCTCTGCCGTCAGATTTACAGTCTGATCCCTTTGACCACTCGGGAACCCCACCATTTGGAGCCGATACCCCGAATTGAACGGAGGACATTCTCATTACAAGTGAGACGCTCTACCAGCTGAGCTATATCGGCATCATTACATCGTGAGAAAGTAAAATTTTTCATAAACTTCCCACGACAAAGACCGAGGGATAATAGCAGAGGGCATCCATATTATCAACCTCTGTTATTAACCAATAAACACAATAAATAGACATTAAAAGTGCATATAGGGGGTAAAGGTGTATTTTTTACCGGATTACTTTATTTTACTGACTTTTATCTGATTTATGCAGAATATTAATTCTGCCGACCTGTATCCCAAAGCCTAAATTCTTTAATTTTACTTATATTTCCTTGACACAATGTCCTTTAGTCTATATAAAAAAGCAAATTTTGTCATTGGTTTTCTTCTTTATTATAAAAAAGAGCTCACTTTTGACAGAGTAACTGATGCTCTTTTTATGTTTGTCAAAATCTATGATTTCTTGAGGCACAGAAGCACAATTTAGATCGGATTCATGGCCGTTATACCAATGGCAAAACTTTTCGCCTCACAACTGAAATGTGGAATCTATTATCATGCTGAAGACGTTAAGCAAAGCAGCTGGCTTTAAATTTTCATTGAACTGAAGGTATTTAATTATATGCATAAAATATACTATACCATATTAATAATTTTGTCCTTGCTGTTGACAGGTTGTGTTCAGTCTGTGAATACTCAATCCGCTTGTAACTTTCCGGGCGAATCTGTCACTGCTGTTGATTCAATAACTAAACATTCTTTGCCCACTAACAGCAATAATAGTACAATTACCGGAATTGCGAACCCACGGCCATCAGATAACAATGGCGACAGCAATTCCAGTAATAATAATTTATCTAAAGAATCATTAAAACCAGCATCAGGCAGCCCGATTTTGCCTTCTTCAAGTCAGGAGCCGGTTACCGAGGATAAGCAGCAGGGAATATCGACCCAGAATAAAATTGACCATGCTCTTGAATTATGTCAGTCAGCACAGGATCTGTGGGAAAAAGGTGAGCTTGAAAATGCCCTTTCAAAACTTGACTCTGCATATTCAACAATACTGGGCCTTGACATAAATAACCATCCTGAATTCAACCAGCAGAAAGAAGATATGAGATATATGATTTCCAAAAGAATACTGGAAATCTACGCTTCCCGTAATATAGTTGTTAATGGAAAATATAATGAAATTCCATTAACAACCAACAAATATGTAAAGCAGCAGATAGCCCAGTTAACAGGTCCGGACAGATCTTTTCTTATCCAGTCCCTGAGGCGTTCAGGTAGATATCGGCCATATATTGTTTCAGAAATGAAAAAAGCGGGACTTCCCGTTGAATTATCATGGCTTCCCTTAATTGAAAGCGGTTTTAAAATTCGTGCGCTTTCAAAATCAAGAGCCCTCGGGTTATGGCAGTTTATACCATCTACGGGATACAAATTCGGACTTAACAGAAATTATTATATAGATGAAAGACTTGATCCTGTAAAATCCACTAAAGCTGCAATCGAATATTTTAAGGAACTTCATAAAATATTTGGTGACTGGTCAACGGTGCTTGCCGCATATAACTGCGGCGAGGGAAGAGTATTGAGGATAATCAGGCAGCAGAATATAAACTATCTTGATAATTTCTGGGATCTTTTCCAAAAACTTCCAATGGAAACTGCCATGTATGTACCCCGTTTCCTTGCCGTACTTCACATAATGAAAAATCCTGTTAAATACAATATAGATATAAATAATGAACTTAAGCCTGTTAAATACAAAATTTTTACCATAAAAAAACAGTTAAGACTGAAAGATATTGCAAAGGAGATAGGCTGTAATTATAAACTTTTAAAGGATCTCAACCCGGAACTGAGATATGCTCTTCTGCCTCCTGAAGAGTATGAACTCAAAATTCCTCAATCAAAAGCTGATACATTTCTTGCTAAATTAGATGAAATAAAACTTTCCTATCATCCCCCTGCAAGATATGTTTATCACCGTGTTAGAAAAGGTGAAAGCCTTTCATGCATTGCCAGAAGATTCCATACAACTATCAGAAGCATAGCTTTTCTAAATGGTATTTCCCGGCAAAATCTTATCAGCAGAGGCAAGGTCCTTAGAATTGCTTCCACATCATATCACGAATCGGTTTCATTGACTCAGGGATCAAAAAGAATAACTCATAAAAAATCTTTTAAATATGTTGTGAAAAGAGGCGATAATCTATGGCTTATCGCAAAAAGATATTCCTCGACTACAAAGCGTATCATGGCTGTGAACAATCTTGCTGGTTCTTCTCTGCATATAAACCAGATTTTAATAATTCCTTCTGCAAAGTCATATCCACAGAAAATCAATGCAACCACTTATTCGGTAAAATCCGGAGATACCCCCTTTACAATTGCAAAAAAATATAATATGAGGTTAAACCGTCTTCTCAGTTTAAATCATCTGACTAAGAGAAGTACAATATATCCCGGTCAGAGACTTCTCGTCGAATAAAATATGCCCCCGTAGCTCAGTGGATAGAGCATTGGATTCCTAATCCATGTGCGCAAGTTCGATTCTTGCCGGGGGTACCACAATTTTAAAAATCATGCAGAAAAAAAATATCATACCGGAACTTCTTGCACCTGCAGGTAATTTTGAAAAACTTGAGATTGCCCTTCACTATGGTGCAGATGCAGTTTATCTCGCAGGACAGGATTTCAGTTTAAGAAATCTCTCGGACAATTTTACTTTACATGAGCTTAACAGGGCAGTTGAGTTTGCCCATTCAAGAGGAGCAAAAGTTTATGTAGCCTGTAATATCTACTCACGGAATAAAGAACAGACCGGGATTAAAAATTTTTTTTCTGAAATTGGATCAATAAATCCTGATGCGGTTATTATTGCCGACCCGGGCATTGTTCTCCTTGCAAGAAATATAATCCCGCATATTGATATTCATCTCAGTACCCAGGCAAACACGACAA
>JALTEL010000094.1 GCA_027073945.1 Caldifarciminota bacterium
ACAAGCGTATTGATTTTATTGGCGGTATCAGGGGCCTCGGTGAGCTTGAAAACAAGGTGGATAAAGAAGGCTATAGGCTTGCATTTGCCATGTATCCAACTACAATTGAACAGCTTATGAGAGTTGCAGATGCCGGACTCACAATGCCGCCAAAATCCACATGGTTTGAACCCAAGTTGAAATCCGGACTTTTTGTGCATCTGCTTGATGAGTGAAAAAAAAGTATATAGAGATGTTATTTCTGCCATTATAGAGGCGGTGCAGCAGTCATTTAAAAGTGATACAACGATCTATTATACTGCAAAGGGTATAGCCCAACGTGCATTTATTTTTGGCCTATATAAAGGGAATAAAAATTCTACTATGGAGAATTTCTGCACTTTTCACAAAGTAAGGATATTTTTCCATGATAAAATCATTTCTTTCAATTTCTCTCCTTTTTATCTATTCTTCAAGATTTTGCCTACCGATTTTTTCCCTCTTCTCAATTCAAGAATCTTCTATGGGAATAAGGAAGCATTTTCTGCTTATATCCTGCACAGATTTGATGAAAGAACAGGTATACCACGGGAATTTAAGGCATCTCGTGTTTGCATTTTTGATTTAAAAACAGCAGTCACATATTTGAAGAAGGAGAAGGGAATTGCATTTGAATATGAGAAGGATGCTGTGAATTATATAAAAGATGATAAGCCATTTATATTTGAGAATGTGCTTGAAGTAGTTTTCAATGGGGATTTCAGGCTAAAAGAAGGTCTGTATCTGAACTCAGATAATTTTTTCCTTTTTGATACAGTATTTGTTGAAAAAAAGCGCATTTTTGTCTATTACCTATCGCAGAAAAAACGCAAAATTGATGCGCTTGGCGATGCCCAGCTCATTAAAATAACCGAGAAGTTGCTCGGAAAGTATGTTGTGAATGTGGAAGATAGTAAGGTAAAACGATACAGGAACATGGCACTGTTCTACAATGCTGCGCCAGGCTCATAAATGCCCGGGGAGGTCATTAATCTAAGAATTCTTCCTTATTTTCTGTGCTTCTGACAAGAAGGACGGTCCCAAGTGGCGATATTAACTTTACGATTCTGTCCGTAAAGATAGGCTCCTGACCTTTTTTGGGAATTCCTGTTCCTATGATAACAAGGTCAGTGGTGATTGAGAATTCCGATAATGTATCTACAATTGTATTTTCGGGATTGTCTTTGACAAGCACAACGGCTTTTGCATTTATCCTGTTTCTGTCAAGGAGTTTCTGTATGTTGGTTTGTGCGGTTTTAACACGGTTTTTATTATTCACAACCTTTAGAATTCTCACAGAGGCATCTTCCCACTCGTCATTCAGTGTAAGTATGTGAGCTATGAGGAGCATCAGTGCGGCATTACCTCCCTTTCCTCCCCACCATACATCTATGGTTTTTTTGTATCCGAATCCACGTGTGTTATCGTATTTTAATATCAGCACATCTTTCCTGAGTATGACCAGTTCTCTCAATAGAGCTACAAGTTTGTTTTCTTTATTTGGCTCGTGTCCAAAGCCGAATAGGGCGATATTTGAATACAACTGACCTATGCCATGTGCCTGAACTATGGTTTTCACACCCTGCTGGAAGTTTGGAACAACCTCAACCTCGGAAAAAGCCGGAATATTATTGCTTTTTATAAATTCCTTTAAACTGGAAAGCATATCCTCTCTTTTGTCCGCTAAATTGTCAATTTTCCCTTCAATTACGTTAAAAAGTGTTACAATGCCATTGCCCATACCGAGCCATTCTGCAAATCTTGAAAGATACAATCTTGTGGCCGGATTGCCTGTGAAGACCATAACATTGGGCCGCCAGTTCACAGGGTCTATTCTGAAATCCTCGAGTTTTAGCAGTGAAAAACGTGCGAGACTCATCCATATACCTGTTCTTACATCTCCCCATGTCTGATGCAGTTTTTTCCTGCTCAAATACAGATATATCATTATAACAACGGCAATAGAAATAAAAGTGGTCAGCTTGCTTATGAGGAACATTACGGTGAGACTGCCGAGCATACCTATAAATGAGATTATCCAGTGAACATGGAATCTTGGTCTGTAGCTCGGGTTTTTTACGATATTCTCGGCACCTGCTGCAAAATTGGTGACACCATAAGTCAGCAGGAAGAACATGGTAATAATGGACGCTACTCTGTTCAAATTCCCTGATTGTGCAAAGAGTTCCGCAATGATAAAGGTTATTATAACACCAACCCTGGGCTCGTTTGTAACAGAACCCAAATTATTGGAAAGAAAGGATGGGACAACCCCGTCTTTTGCAAGTGCCTGCAGGGTTCTCGGAGCACCCACAATAAAAGTCAGAGCTGAAGAAAGTGAAGCCGCCCATATACCAAGAAGCACTAAAAATGGTATGGATGCGGCATGTACAGTTATCATGGTGTTTTTTAACAACACGTTGTGCGGTGCAATTGCAGATAGTTTGACAAATGTGAGAAGGTATATGAAAAATGATACTATAACAGCAAGCAGAGTGCCTGCCGGTATGCTTTTTCCGGGATTTTTCAGGTCCCCAGACATGCTCACTCCGGCGGTAATTCCTGTTACAGCAGGAAAAAACACTGCAAACACCTTCCAGATATCCATGCCTTTACCAAGATGGGATGTGAGATTGTCTTTAATGGGGATAAAATTTGGAGATGCCAGAAATGATATAATTCCAATAATAAGACTCACAAAAATTATATATTGAATTTTTACGGCAAAATTTGCTCCGAAAAAGGATATTACGGCAAATATCAGTATTATAAGCATTGCCACAAGTGAAACATTAACGTGCGGTAATATGGCTGTCAGAGATTCCGCAAAGCCAATGGAATAAAAAGCTACTGAAACGGATTGTGAGAAATAAAGCGGGATGCCAATAGCACCTCCACTGTCGAGTCCAAGACTCCTGGAAATGATATAGTAAACTCCTCCTCCACCGACCTCAATATTGGTTGCAATGGCAGAGAGTGACAGCCCTGTGGCCAGTGATATAATATTGGCTACAACGAGTATTACAACTGCATTGTATAATCCGGAGTTTCCAACAACCCATCCTGTTCTGAGAAATAAAATAACACCCAGAATGGATAGAATGGTTGGCAGAAAAACACCGTTAAAAGTGCTGAATCTTCTTGCTGAATTCACTGCTCAAAAAAGGTAATCGTATTGGAAGAGCTGTGGTAAGAGGCTTTTATTTTATTATTGTAGAAAAATTCTGCAAATGTATTGAATCCGACAAACGGAGCCTTTACGCGGCTCTGTATGGCGGCGATTTCATTCATGTAATCCTTTTTGAGCCTTAGCAGTCTGAAAAGTGAGGCAAATATAATTGCCCCTATATCCTCTTTTTTGTGTTTCTCGAGCATCTCACTGGTGCTTTTTATAAGATTTTCCGGATTGGAATCCATTATCCATATTGTTTTGTTAACGGAAACATCACCGGTGAACACAAGCCCGTCTTCCTCCGTCTTTTTCAGCACAGTT
>JALTEL010000095.1 GCA_027073945.1 Caldifarciminota bacterium
TTGTAGCACAATAGGAAGAGGTTGTTCTCCTTTATATATAGGTAAAAATAAAAAAACCGGCGGAAGTTCTAGAACTTCCGCCGGTTTTTTTATTCAAAATTTAGGCAAAACAGACCGAAGTATTCCTGCAAATTTGTCTATTTTAGCACAAAATTTCAAATTGTTCAATGCGTAAAAAATATAGACTTCTCGTTCTTTGTTTTTTATTAATCCTCTCGTTCAATGGAATAGGACAGGAACATCCATCGTCTCATCAGTTGGATTACGAAAAATATAAAGACCTGCCACGGCATCCCTCCTTTTTCAATGTTGGAGGAGAGGGTATTCTTCCATTTAAAAAAACGAATAAAAAAACTCCTACTGTGGCTGTTTTCGGTTATTTACCCTATTGGGAATATCCCAAAAGTCTGCCGTATCTGCAATACGACTTATTAAGCCATCTCGCAATTTTCGATTTTTCGGTTGAAGCCAATGGCGACATCACTCCCCCATCGTACTGGCCATGGACCGATCTGATTAACGCAGCGCACCGAAACGGAGTAAAAGTCATTCTGACAGCGGTCAATTTTAGTGGGTATCAAATCCATGATATTCTGACCGATCCACAAATAAAAGCAAATTTTTTTGCACAGGCAAAAAACATGTTGCTTACCTATAAGTTGCAAGGGATAAATATTGATTTTGAAAATGTGAGGAGTGGAGATAGAGGAGCTGTTTTAAACGGTTTTCTATCCGATTTGCATGCTACGTTGCAACAAGCGCTACCGGATGCCGAACTCTCTTTTGCTGCGCCTCCCATCAATTGGGGCGGCTGGGATTTTGAAGGACTTGCTCAAGGGTGTGATTATATTTTTATTATGGAATATGATTTTTATGGTTCATGGAGCGAAACAAGTGGCCCTTGTAGTCCGTTGATAGGAGGAACCTACAACACGACAAGAAGCTTAACTGTGGATTTTGGAGCAGTATTACAAGAGAGTCCCGAAAAGTTAATCCTCGGCGTTCCCTATTACGGTAATCGTTGGACAACCGGTAGTGGTGAAGCCTATGCTTCGGTGGTGAAACATCTTAACCAACCAACGTATACTATTGCTGCAAACTGGGCACAGAGCCATGAACGGCTTTGGGATAATCAAAGCAAAACAAGTTGGAGTAGAGACTTCTCAAATAACAATTGGTATCAATTATGGTACGATTCCGATCAGAGTCTTGCGCTGAAATACCAGTTAGCCGATGTCCATCATTTGAAAGGAGTTGGTATGTGGGCTTTGGGTTACGATAATGGACGCAGTGAATTATGGAATTTGCTTAGAATGCGGTACGGCGAACCGCAATCGGTTAGCAACACAAACCTTACTGATTTCGATATTCATATCGTTCAATCGTTTTCGGGAACACGCCGGTTACTTTATCAGTTATCAAAAGGGCAAAAGGTAGGTCTTCGGGTTTTCGATTTAACCGGACGACTTGTTTATCGTAGTGAATCAAAATATCAACGTGCAGGGTCTCATACGCTTTCACTTCCGGTCAACCATTTACCCCAAGGGTTTTATCTTTATCAAATGAAAATTGGCACCCGGTGGATTTCAGGAAAATTATAGGTAAAAAAACGCAACAAAGAAAAGCAAAATAGTAGCAATTTAGGGGTTGTTGCAAAATAAATTGACTGAAATATGCGAAGATATTTTTTACTCTCCTCCTTTATTTTTGATCTCTATCATCAAAAAATCATATAACTCTTTGCAAAAATTATGTAACAATCATCCTGGCAGTGTCCTGTACTTTTGTGCCATAAATTTCAAATTGTGAAAAGAATGGTTCAAATACATAAAAAGATGAAATACATAAAAATGATTGGCCTGATCTTGTTGGTGGTTTCCGGATGGACACTCTCAGCACAGCAAACCATGAAACCGCTCAATACGCTGGTACAACAAGCCGTAAAAATCAACCCCAAGTTGAATATGCTTCAACAAAAAATGAAAGCGGCAGGAGAAAATATAAACATCGGTACACACTTTGCTGATCCTGTGGTAAGCCTTGGGCTGTTGAATGTACCTACCAATACGTTCTCGTTGAATCAGGAAGCAATGACCGGAAAAGTGATTAACCTAAGCCAGGCCATTCCTTATCCGGGTGCTCTAAAAGCCAAAGCCAACGTAAAAGCCATAGACACCTTAATTATTAAGGAGGAAATTTCCGATTTAAAAAATCAGATCATCCAGCAGGTATCCACATTGTATTTCGGTCTTCAGGAAAAACGACGTGAAATAGTATTGGCACATGAAAGCTATCATTTACTGAAACAAATTTCGCTGGTGGCCAAACGTAAGTTTGAAGTAGGGACGGCCAGTCTGCAAAATATTATCAGTGTGGAGGTTGAGCTTACCCGTGTTAACGATAAAATTGAAACCTTAAAAGGCGAGGAGAATGCTTTACAGGCGCAACTTAACGCTTTGCTGTTGCGTGATGACAAAGCAGAAGTAGCCACCACTGCCATTAGTTCCATTCCGCCATCAAACCTAACGACTGCCAAACTGCTTGAAGAAGCGGAAAAATCAAGGCCTTATTTACAGGGTATCCGGTGGTTTGAACAAAAAACAACCTTGCAGCAAAAGGAGGCCAAATTTGCCTTTTATCCTCATTTTAAAGTGGGGGTTCAATATTCGCAACGTGGTTTTAACCGGAACACCGGTATCAACTATCCCGATTTTTTGGGCGTGGTGGTCGGGCTAAATATTCCCATCAACTATGGCGGTAACAAAACAGCCAAGATTAACAAATATCGCTATTTGCAGGATTTCTATAAACAGCAATACCAATCTTCACTCCAACAGCTTCAGCAATCGTTTGGGAAGTCTATTGCTACATTGCAAACATTACAAAACAGGGAAACCCTTGTTTCGAAAACCCTGCTTCCACAAGCCGAAAAAGCCTATCAAACGGCACTATCCGATTATCAAGTCAATAAAATTGATTTTACCAATGTAGTGAAGGCAGAAGCGGATATTTTGAAAATTAAAACCGAACTGGCAAAAATAAGAACCAATTATTTTAAAACGTTGGCTCAACTTGAGTTTTTATCGGGAACAAAGCTTATTGGAAGATAAAAGGCAAAAGATAAAAGATAAAAGACAATGGAAAATTGATAATGGAAAATTACGAATTACGAAGAATTAAAATTCACCGAACGCCAAAAGATAAAAATAATCAATTAACATCAGTTTAATCAGTGTACTATCAGAAAAAAAATAAAATCATAACCATGAAAAATAAAATTTTAATTTACGGACTATTCATCATTATTGGTGCTGCACTCGGTGCCGGTGGATATTACTATTTGACAGGACAAAAAGCCGCTAATGAGGCGGGAAACCAAGAAGCCAACAAAGAGGGTTCAAAAACAACAGCAAAAAAGAAAGTGCTTTACTGGCGTGCCCCCATGAATCCCAAAGAGATTTATGACCACCCGGGAAAATCGAACATGGGCATGGATTTGGTTCCTGTATA
>JALTEL010000096.1 GCA_027073945.1 Caldifarciminota bacterium
ATTTATAGGCTTATCAATAACGCTGGAGGTTATATGAATATTATCATATTAATAGAACTCATTGTTTACCTTGCCATAATGCTGGGAATCGGGTTCTATTTTTCCACAAGAAAAATGACCCAGTCCGATTTTCTATTGGGAGGTAAAAAAATACCCGGATGGGCACTGGCACTTTCCGAACGTGCTACAGGTGAATCCGCATGGCTGATTCTGGGTTTAACTGGTTTTGCATTCAGTAAAGGCATATCTGCAATCTGGATAGCAGTGGGTTGTGTATCAGGCATACTGGTATCATGGATATGGCTTGCTCATAAATTCAGACAGGAAGCCGACAAATACAATGCTCTGACACTACCGGACTATTTTGCATCCAAATATTCAAAACAGGGACTTGCAATCAGGCTGTTTTCCAGTATTATCATCATATTTTTCTTTATACTGTATGTTGCAGCGCAGTTTAACGGCGCAGGCAAAGTTCTTAATATTACATTCGGGCTTTCAAAATTCTGGGGCATACTAATATCGGCAATAATTGTCGTAACCTATTCAATGGCAGGAGGATTTTTCTCAGTGGTATGGACAGACGTCATACAGGCAATCCTGATGATAATCACACTTCTGCTTACGCCAATACTCGCACTGAGACTTATTGCACATAATCACCTCTCAATGGCCATTGCCCTGCACAATGCAGGAGGAGGGTTCCCATCCCTGACAGGCGGTGCAGTCGGATTTGCGGCAGGTATTCTGATATTTAACAATTTTTCATGGTTCTTTGGTTATCTCGGCGGGCAACCTCAATTAGATGCACGGTGGATGGCAATGAAAAATGACAAGGATGTAAAAACGGGTGCCATTATTGCAATTATCTGGACATTGCTTGCGTACACAGGGGCAATTGTTATCGGACTTGCGGCTCTGACACTTTACGGACGCAGTGCAGTTGCCGATTCCGAACAAATTTTACCTTACATGCTTCTCAAAACTTTCCCGCTGTGGTTTGCGGGCATACTGCTCTCGGGTGCAATTGCCGCAATGATGTCAACAGCGGATTCTCAACTTCTCGTTGCAACTTCATCGGTCAGTGAGGATATTATACACAAATCCATAAACAAGAAACTCAATCAGAAACAGCTTGTTGTGGTATCCAGACTGACTGTTCTCGGTGTGGGATTGATAGGTCTCTTACTTGCATTTACATCCCGTAACCTCATATACACAATTGTGGGATGGGCGTGGGCAGGTATTGGTTGTTCATTCGCTCCTGCCGTTATTCTCTCTTTTTTCTGGGAAAAATTCTCGTCTGCAGGTGTTGTTGGCTCTCTTGTCACAGGATTTATCGTTACAGTTATATGGATGACCACAGGTCTTGACAGGGCATTTACTGCAAGGGCTGCAAGCTTTTTATTCGCGGCTGCGGCAGCCGTAGCCTTTTCCGTTATTTTTCCAGACAGGAAAAAGCCCGTTAATGAGTCCGTTTCATAAATCTGGCGGCAAATCCCATTCTGCTTATCAGTATGAATGCCGTGCCGTCATTTAAGATATGCATAATTATCCCGGGATAAACGGACCCTGTTTTTATGTACAGATAGGTTGGTATTATCGCCCACAACATTATAGATACAGTAGCCCATTTCTTCCAGAGAAAAAGATGCAGTACGGAAAATACGATTAAACTCAGAATGACTGATAAAAGCACGGAATGTGAGAGAAACAGAAGCCTTGATATGGTATAACCTCTGAAAATTATTTCTTCTGTGACTCCGGCAGTAAGGGCAGTAATGGATACAACCAAAACATTTCCCCTTCCCAACTTGCGTATGCCATTCCATGCACCGTCCACATGCATCAGTTTATATACATATTCTATAAATGATAATACAAGAAATCCGACAATAAATCCGTACAGCCCGAAGAGCATATATACTGCTTTAAAGCTGCCCAGTCCAAAAGAGCCTGTTCCTCTATGTTCCAGAAAAATTGAAATAAGCACGATAAACAAAACAGTAGTCCATTTTTCAAAAAAAGAAAGCATTAATTTTTTCTTGAACTCAATTCCTTTCTTAAATACAAAAATCCTCGTTAAAAACGGCATTAAATCTGCGAAAAATAAACCTAAAAGGGAAAAAAGCAATTCTAACTTCAAGTAATAACGTTTTTTATCGTATCAATAATGGTACCGTCACGGTATTCCACAAGTCCTACTATTTTATCTCCGAATTTTACAGGATTGGGCTCGCCTGTCAGTCTCAAAATCTTTTCCCTGAGTTCTTGTATTTCAAACATAGGGATACCCGATTTTTTTAAATTTTCCTTTAAATCCGTTCTTGCCGGGTTCACACAGATACCCTGTTCAGAGACATACATGTCAACCACCTCACCGGGGGTAACTATTGTTGAAACTCTCTCTTTTATGGTAGGAACTCTTGCCCTTGATGTAGGGGCCACAACCACGGTCAACTTTGCACAACTTGCAGTATCCGAATGGCCGCCTGATGCACCCTGAATATAGCCGTAATTATCCGTGATTACATTAACATTAAAAGATGTATCTATCTCATAGGCACCAAGGACAACTATGTCAAGATTGTTTATAACAGCTCCGCTATTAAAGGGATTTGCATAAAAAGAGGATGAAATTTCAATATGGTTTTTGTTCCTTTTCAATGAATTGGCAACACTCGCATCAAAACTCTGCACATCAAACAACGCATCGAACAGACCTGCTTCAAGCATTTCCACAATATATCCCGTTATACCTCCAATTGCAAAGCTGCCTTTTATATTTCTCTTAATCATCTCATCTTTTAAAAATTTCGCAACTGCGAGTGCAGAGCCAGATGCACCTGTTTGAAAAGAGAAACCCTCGCTAAAGTACCCTGAATGTATTATTGCATGTGCAGCATATTGAGCTATTTTCAGGTCAACAGGATTTCTGGTGATTCTCGTTGCACCGGTGGCGATTTTATCAGGCTCACCTATTCTATCAACTTTCACAACATAATCAACATTAATCTGCTTGATACTCGGAGGTAGGGCAGGATATGCAACTATATTGTCCGTTATAACAGCCACTCTATCTGCATATTCCGCATCAACCATGGCATATCCTATGGAGCCAAAAGCGGATTTTCCATGTACACCGTTTGCATTCCCGTATATATCAGAAGCAGAAGCAGCGACAATAGCAAGGTCAATTTTAATATCACCCTCTTCAATTGCACGAGCCCTTCCGCCGTGAGACCTTATAACCACAGGTGTTTCCAATACACCCTCGGTTATTGCCTTACCAAGCTTTCCACGTATGCCGCTTGAGGTTATCTTTGCTATGGTACCATTTTTAACAAATTTAACAAGACCTTCATGAGCAGGACTGAGCGAAGAGGACGCAAGTGTTATACCTCTTATCCCAAGGGAAGATAATTTGGATATAAAGGGAATGATAACCTCATCCCCTGCTCTGAGATGATGATGAAACGATATGGTCATGCCATTCCAAAGGTCAATCTTCGATAGAAATTGCCCTATGTTTTCATAATATTTTGCTTCTTCCGGTCTTACACTCCTTATAACTGCACTTGCTTTTCTCTTATGCTTTTTATTTATTCTTTTAATTCTATCAAAGGGACCCTCATACGGACGCAATTCACCCCATCCCTCAATATCTTCGGGAATTTCAATGCCTTTGGAATTTTTCATAGCTCATCTATGTTTATACCTTTTATTTTCAGAATACGTTCGGCACGCATCAGAATCGGTCTGTCAATCATTTTTCCATCAACTTTAACTACTCCCCGATGCTTTAAAGCTGCATCATGCATGGCCTTAACTATTCTCAGCGCCTTTTCCACCTCTTCATCCTCAGGTTCAAACACTTCATGAATTACAGGTATCTGTGAAGGATGTATGCATGCCTTACCGGTAAATCCAAGATTCTTTATAAATGCAGTTTCTTTTCTCAGACCTTCTGTATTGCCTATATCCGTGTAAACCGTATCAAATGCATCTATTTGTGCCGCTTTCGCTGCCATGACAATTCTCTGTCTTGCATATAACAGCTCCCATCCCTCTTCCGTTTTTACAACCCCCATATCCTGCGTAAGGTCTTGTCCACCTATTGTGATTGCGTTAATACGTTGACATGAATGCGCTATCCTGAAAGCATTCTCAACTCCAAGTGCTGTTTCAATCATGGCATGTATTTTTATTGTTTCCACCTGTATATCATGTTTTCGCTCCAGTTCTTCAAGCTCTTTATCAAGTAAAAGAACATCATCTGCTGTTTCTGTTTTAGGCAGTCTTACAGCATCAGGCAGGGCTTTTACAATCGCCTCAAGGTCATCTTTAAAATAAGGTGTGTTAATTCCGTTCACCCTGACAGTTTTTTCAATATTTCCGAAATCAATGTTCAAGAGTGCGTTTCGCACAAGAATTCTCGCGGCATCCTTTTCCTGCGGTACCACAGAATCTTCAAGATCAAACAAAAGACTATCCGCTCCGAAAACAGGACTATTCTGAATCATCCTCGGAGAATTCCCGGGAATGTAGAGCATACTTCTTCTGAGCCTCATAATGCCCTTTTCAGCGCTGCCTCCACTCTTGCTCTTATTGTGCATTCAAGTGCACCTCTATCCTGTATTTTTATATTCCCTTCGTCAACCTGCAAACTCTTAGCTACTTCCCTTACTGTCTTCTCTATTTTTTCACCGAACAGTTTTTTCACAACACTATCAACTCTGATATTCAGGCCACTCTGTTCTTCCGAAAGCGGTGAAACAAGCACAAGGCAATCCGAGGACTCAAGACTGCCTGCAAATGCTTTATTTTTTATTCTCATAACCTTTCTATATTATAGACTATTCTTTTTCCGAATTCCGAACATTTTACCTCTTTTGCATCGTCTCTGAGTCTTGCAAGATCATAGGTCACGTATCCTTCTTTCACCGTTATTTCAATGGCTTTCTCTATCACATCTTTGACATCTTTCCAGCCCAGGTACTCAAACATGAACGCACCGGATAAAATCAACGACCCGGGGTTAACCTTGTCCATTCCCGCATACTTCGGGGCAGAGCCATGTGTTGGCTCAAACAGTGCAACTCCATCACCTATGTTGGAACCGGGAGCAAGTCCAAGCCCACCGACCTGTGCAACAATTGCATCTGAGAGGTAATCTCCATTTAGATTTGGCGTAACAATTACGGAATACTCTTTGGGTCTTAAAAGCACCTGCTGGAACATGGCATCTGTTATCCTGTCTTTTATTATTAACTTGCCGTCCCCTGACTTTCCGTTTTTAATCTCTTCCTCAGTAACAATGCTATCCCTGAATTCGTTTAATGCTACTTCATATGCCCACTTTCTGAAACTCCCCTCAGTGTATTTCATAATATTCCCTTTATGCACTATTGTGAGGGAAGGGTCCTTATGCTCAAGCGCATACAGTATGGCCATTCTCATAAGGCGTTTGGTTGCAAATTCACTTATCGGCTTTATTCCTATACCTGAATCCTCTCTTATATTCACATTGAGCTGTTTTTTCAAAAAATCGATGACTTCTTTTGCTTCATTCGTCCCTCGCTCCCACTCTATACCTGCATAAACATCTTCCGTATTTTCCCTGAAAATTATCATATTGATGTACTCGGGATGTTTAACAGGGGCGACCACACCTTCAAAATACCTGACAGGCCTAACACAGGCATAAAGATCGAGTTTTCTTCTCATGGTAACATTCAGGCTCCTGTATCCGCCGCCCACGGGTGTTGTAAGAGGACCTTTCATCGCTACTCTGTAAAATTTTATTGCCTTAAAAACATCATCTGGCAATACATCTCCGTACTTCTCTGCAGCCTGCTCACCTGCGTATATACGGTACCATGCAATTTTTTTCTTCTCACCGTAAACCTTTTTCACTGCGGCATTGAAAACAGGCATGGCTGCCTTCCACAGGTCTGGTCCTATACCGTCACCTTCAATATAAGGAATAATAGGTGTATCAGGAACTTCAAACTTCCCATGCTCGTCAATTCCGATACGCTCGCCGGTTCTGGGTAATTCAAAATGTTTCAATTCCAATCTGTCCATACAATCCTCCTTTTCTTTAGTTTAAGGTAGTTTTTTTGCCTTTACATATGGAAGAGCTCCTCCCATTTTTATCATGTCAATTTCCCTGCTGCTTAGTTTATGGCTTACCTTTATCTTCAAAGATTTTGTAACATTCTCCACAACAAGGCTGCCCTCGGAAATCCCTTTCATATCTATGCTAAGCTTATCTCCCTGCTCTATTTTATCATAATCGGATTTATTCACAAATATAAGTGGAACTATGCCGAAATTTATGAGATTGGCAAGATGTATTCTGGAAAAAGATTTTGCAATTACAGCTTTTACTCCCAGATACATAGGAGCTATGGCTGCATGCTCTCTTGACGAACCCTGTCCGTAATTTTCACCACCAACAATAAATCCTCCTCCTTTTTCCCTGGCTCTTCTGGAAAAATCCTTATCAATCACCCTGAACACATACTCTGAAATTGCAGGAATATTCGAGCGAAGCGGCAGCACCTCAGCCCCCGCAGGCATTATATGATCTGTGGTTATATCATCTTCAACCTTTATAAGCACCTCACCGGAAAGGATATCGGAAAGAGGTTCTTTTTCTGGAAAAGGCTTGATATTCGGTCCCATAATAACAGTGACCTTGTCGGGCTCAGGTGAAGGAGGAAGAATCATCTGGTCATCTATTGCAAATACAGAAGGCAGATGAAAACCATACGGCTCTATACCCAGCCTTCGTGGGTCAGTCAACTTCCCTGTAATTATGGAAGCAGCAGCGACTTCGGGACTTGCAAGATATATGGATGCATCTTTTGTTCCGCTCCTTCCCAGGAAATTTCTATTGAACGTTCTTATGGAAATGCCCTTTGACGGAGGGGCAAACCCCATACCTATACAGGGGCCGCAGGCTGATTCAAGTATCCTTACACCTGCAGATATGAGAGTCTCAAGCGCGCCATTTTGAGATATCTCTTTCATAATTTGTCTTGAGCCCGGAACAAGCGCCGCAGATACAGAAGGGTGCACTCTCCTGCCTTTCAGCATGTGTGCCACTGTCATAATATCCTTTAATGAAGAATTCGTACAACTGCCTATGGCCACCTGCTGCACCTTCTGCCCCGCTATTTCACTGACTTTTACAACATTATCAGGCATATGAGGCCTGGCTATCATCGGCTCAAGTGAGGAAAGGTCTATTTCTACGGTCTCGTCATATACAGCATTAGGGTCAGCCTTAAGCTCTACAAAATCCCTTTCTCTTTTCTGCGCCTTGAGAAACTCAAATGTATGGGCATCGGACGGGAATATTGAAGTTGTTGCGCCCAGTTCAGCCCCCATATTCGTTATCGTTGCCCTTTCCGGAACTATCAATGTCTCAACGCCATCTCCGGCATATTCAAAAATCTTTAAAACCCCTCCTTTGACCGTCAATCTTCTCAAAAGCTCCAGTATTATATCTTTAGCGGATACAAAAGGCTGAAGACTTCCCTTAAGTTCCACTTTTACAATGGCCGGCATTTTAAGATGGAAAGGTTCACCAGCCATAGCCATGGCAACATCAAGTCCTCCGGCACCTATTGCAAGTGCACCAATGCCTCCGTCCGTGGGTGTATGGCTGTCAGAGCCAAGTAGTGTTTTACCGGGTGCACCGAAACGTTCCAGATGAACCTGATGGCAGATACCGTTTCCCGGTCTTGAAAAATATATACCGTATTTTGATGCTACGGATTGAAGAAAGATGTGATCATCGGCATTCCTGAACGTTGTTTGCAGAGTGTTATGGTCAACATAGCTGACCGAGAGTTCTGTTTTTACTCTATTTATACCGAGGGATAGAAACTCAAGATAAGCCATAGTTCCTGTGGCGTCCTGAGTAAGGGTTTGGTCTATTTTAATGGCTATGGACCTCCCCTTTATCATCTCACCTTCCACAAGATGCGATTTGATGATTTTCTGTGCAACGCTTAAGCCCATAAAATGTCCTCCTTTTTGAAAATTTTCTTGAAAAAAATAGCAAGTCCCAGAAGGTCGGCACTTCCGCCGGGACTTATTCTCTCTTTTTTGAACAATCTGTCCTCCTGCTGCAATTTTTTGCCCAGCTTCTTATTGGTTGAGTTTAAAATTTCATAACCTGCCTCTCTCAAAATACCCAATCCGTTCATACCCTTTCTGTACACAACATTCGAATCACCGGCATTTAAAAAGAGATAGCCCAGTATTCTGTATTTATCAGCATATTTCATACATTCCCTTATAATATTGTAATGGGAAAAAAGCATACCTTTCGCGCCCATTATACCGGTTTCAAGCAGAACAATATCACCATGCGAAAGGGCTTTCTTTCGCAATATATACTCGGCAGCCGTTTCCTCTTTATATGACACTTCCCATGGCAGGAGACAGGACACAAAATTATCAAAGTTCAGCTCCATATTGTTTTGTCTGAGATAAGTCAGTATGGAAATGCTAACTGCCCCGTGGAAAATAGCACCTCTGTGCGTATTTACGCCCCCCGTACAGGCGAGCATACTTGTCTCCGCTTCTTTTCCTATTCCTCTTATAATACCTACTGTTTCAACATCATAAGAGCCACTGTTCGACTGAATGTATCGCTCTATTTTGCGCATATACACGTTAATAACGTTTATTGAATTACGCATTGTTTCATACTGCATATCTCTATGTGAACCATTAGAAAATGGAGACACAAGTCCGGGTTTGTCAATAAGATTGAGTTCTTCCATAAGCGATTGTGAAAACATACTGGCAAAACTCATGACATACCGGTATTAAAATGATAAGATTCCTTTCGAAACTCATCCAGCAGGCTGTTGTAAAAAGACCGGACCTGTTCCGATTCATGTCTTTTCTCCCTGATGCAAACAAAGACATTCCCACCGCATATAGGGCAGGTTCGGTCTGGCAGGCCAATATCACGCCTTGATATTCTACTACCCCTGCTGTCAAAGACGTCTATATCCATCATCCTGCCGAATTTACTGCTATTTTCTATATTAACTGCAAGTTTCTTCAGGCAAACAGGTTCACATGTCGTTCCAAGTTGTGCATAGGGACCTGCTCTACTAAATTCCGTATATTCGCCAACAACAATTACATTCTCTTTAATCAATAGCTTTTGTAACAAATTGTAATGGTACATAAAAAAGGATATTAAGTCATCGTTTATCTTTGAGTTGCCGGGATAATTAATATTCAAAGTGCAAAATGAATTCACCCTGCCTATCAGTTCTAACTGCTTTTCGTATCGTCTTTCTCTTGCCTGTAAAATCCCCATGGTGCGCTCTCTTTTAACTTTTGTACAATTTCCTTACCTTTTTCAGAGCAAAGGTATTTATATGTGATAGGAGGTACAAGATCCTCTAATCTCTCGCACATATTATTTTTCAAAAGCATCCTGACTCTCGATGCACTGATAGGCCTGCCATCTTCACTCTTTTTACGAGGAATTTCAACTACCTGAATGCCTGAGGAGGGTAAAATTTTCTTAATTGCAGCGGTGTACGGGTTTGATTTGCATGCCGAAAGTGGTTTTCCTATGAACCTTTTCTTAATGCCTATGGTTGGAGCAATATGAATAACAAATAGCGAAGTATCCAGACATGCCCGAACCTGCTCTATATCCAGATCCCTTTCAGTTTCTTTTAAAAAATACGTTGGCACTATAGCGCTGGAATCCATATAACCACCAGTCCTCAACACCTTTATTGATTTTCTGTCCTTAAATACCTGTTCTACAATAGATTTTCTATCTCTGTAAGGAAATGGAAACTTGTCCCTTTGAACGAGAAATACATATAAAAAATCTGACATTTTGGATGCCTGGTCTATCAGAAACTGATGGCCTTTTGTAAACGGATTGGCATTTATCACAACAGCGCCTATGTCTTTTTCATAAGCATTGTCAAAGGCCTGTTCTAATAGATAATGCCTGTATTCATCAATACCACCACCGAGCTCAAGCCATACATAATAAGGTGGACACTCAGCAAGCAACTTGAAGCCCACAGACTCAAAAAATGGTCTGTTCTCAGGCCTTGTATAAACTACAATATTATCAAATCCATTTTTAAATGCAACTTTTATAAGATGCGTAACTATGACAGAGAGCATATCCTGACCGCGCATGGATTTATCCACGGCAACACATTTCATAATATTGCCGTAAAGAGAACCGGTTCCCACCATTCTGCCGCCTTGCTCGGCAATAACCGTGTAATCCAATGGTTCTTCATACATTATACCCTGATTATTCAAAAACTCTTTTATAATTTCGGTTTCATTTTTACGTCTCTCGCGAATATTGATTTTGCCTCCGTGCATATTTATATTATAATTCATTTAACAGGTTCCACCAAATATTATGCCCCTTTTCAGGGTATATCAACGTCTAACATGACAGGGGCATGGTCTGAGCCCATGACATCTGTAAGGATAGCACTGTTCTTCACATAATCCTTGAGTTCTGAGGATACGACAAAATAATCTATTCGCCATCCTATATTCCTCTCTCTCGCATGGAATCTGTATGACCACCAGGAATAATGCCCCCCTTCCCTGGTAAAGATTCTGAATGTGTCAATATATCCATGGGAAAGCAGCAGGTCAAACCATTGCCTCTCCTCAACGGTAAATCCCGGATTTAATTTGTTGCTGCCGGGATTTTTGAGGTCAATGGGTTTATGTGCAACATTGAAATCCCCTGTCAAAATTACTGGTTTTATCTGTCTGAGATTTTCCATATACTCAAGCAATTTTACATTAAAAGCGAGTTTATAATCCAATCTGGTAAGCCCATGCTGTGAATTTGGAAAATAAGCATTGAGCACATAAAATTTCTCAAATTCAAATGTTTGAACCCTGCCCTCACTGTCAAACTCAGGACTCTCCAGACCTGCTCTGTATTTAATTGGACTATTCTTAACATATGCAGCTGTACCGGCGTAGCCCTTTTTAGAAGCGGGGTTTATAAAGAGAGTGTACCCCTCAACATTTAAGAGTTCAGACGGGAAAGTTTCATTGTCAGCTTTTATTTCCTGAAGGAATAAACCATCCGGGGAAAGATCGAATATATTCTTAAAACCATTTTTTAAACATGCCCTTATACCGTTCACATTCCATGATATAAATGTCAGGTTTGCCAAAATAAACCTCCTTCTTGTGTATTTTATTATAAAG
>JALTEL010000097.1 GCA_027073945.1 Caldifarciminota bacterium
CACTTAATAAAGGTAACAAAGTTGCTTCTAATGTAGGAAGAAAGGTTAAGCACATAGGCTCCAAAAAGAAAGTTGGTAAACATGCTAATAATAATGTAAACAACGAGGTGTCAGCCGTTATTCCATTTGACACCAATAATCTAATGTCTATCGCTAAAGTTGGTGATAGATTTTTTGTTACTCTCAATAATACAGGGAGGAAAATAGGAGAGATCTTATTTGAGGGTAGCAAGTGTTTTTTAAAAGAGTTAAGAGGTAAAAAGGTTCTTATAAAATCAAAGAGCCTAATAAGCAAAATAAAAAATTTGTAGGAGGTGCAATCATGACAAGTGTAGGCGAGAGAATCGTAGCCGAAATACTGGAAAATCCTGGCATACCTATTACGCAAGTCGGGTATGTCGTAAAGTATATTATAGACCATGTGGCTGCTGGTGAAAATAGTGTAAAGATAGCTAATGATCTTAACAATGAGATCATAAGCACACTTGGAAAAATGCAGACAGCAAAGCCAAAGGTCTTGGTCAGGTATGGTAGAATCAGCAAAAAGACTGGAAAGAGGAGTGTGCATCTTTATCCTGCTTTCAGAGAACCTCTTTCTCCGAAGGCAGTATCAAGAATAGCCAAAGAATACTATGCATTTTCTAATGGAGATGCAAAGTATGCAAAGAAATTCAATGCAATTGGCATAGCAGCTAATCCATCATTTCCAGTATGGAACATGATACCTGATCATCCAGAATATTGGATAATATATGACAAAGCTGGTAACATAGACTTCAAAACGAGTAATGTAACAGAGACACTTGGTGGCAATAGTGCTTATTCATATACAACACAGAAACCTGTAAATGGTAGAGCAAGGAAGATACTCTTTTCTATGCTTTTTGCAAGATATCTCGCAGAGACTGGAAAAGCTGGTATGCTTTCAGCCGCATGGAATGCAAGCGATAAATCCACAAAAGCATCTTTCTGGAATGCTATGAAAGATGTTGCAAGAAAACAGTTCGCTGGCAATTTGACAGGCTATAGAGACAAACTCTACAGTGCTTCTAATCTGTCCGATCTTTCCACAGTAACAAAGAGGAGAGTTACATATACAGGTAAAGGCAAAAATAGAAAAGCCACAAAACAGGAGGTCCCATTGACATCTGTATGGAATGACTACTACAATAAAATGCAGCAGTTAGCAAGTCAGATGTATGGTGGAGCAGTGAGTGAAAATGTGGATGCCATGACCGATATGGTTGTTGCCAATGCCGTTGGTGAAATGGTTGATGCTGGAGACACAGAATATTACGAAAATCCTGGAGTAGTCAGCAATCTGTTTAATAAGGCTATATACTCTGAAGTGTATGCCATAGCGAAACAGATTTATGACCTGATAATCGGACTACTTATCCCTGATAGCATAAAGAGAAATCAAATTGGTGCTTTCTTAATACCGGTAATTAAGAATGCTGTCCTTTACGGCATTTTTGATTATGCTGGAACAAAGACAAGCCCAGCTATGGCACAGTTTGCCAATAACATACTTCTCTATGATACAATGAAAGAGATTAATGTCTTTGGTTACTCTCTCATACCGAAGATAGGTAGAACAGGTGGAAGATTCAACCTTTCATTAAAACATGGTGTAGGTATTGAGATGGATGACGCTCTCGAAGGTAATCCAATAAGTGGTTATCTTGGAACAGAGGAACTCGGATACGATGAAAGTGCAGAGAATGAAATCGTTGAGCTTGACGTTGATGAAGCAACAGCTGCAGCCATTGAGGCTGGAGAAGTTGATGGTATAGAAATTGGAGAAGATCTTGGAGAAGAAGAGATTTACTCCAATGAAGAAGAATATGAAATCTAAGCCATATAACATAAAATAAAAAAGGAGGTTTATCATGGCAAAAGTAAAGGGAAGAATCATAGTAAGAGATGGGAAAAAAGTATTCGTCCCCATCAGTGGAGTGGACGAGAATGTGGATGCCGCAGCCTATCAGGCACACAGAAAAACACTGTTCAGACAGCCTCTACCAGCAGAACAGCCTGTTGTTAAAAGGACATACTCTGCAAGACCAGAGGTGTTGAAAGATGTTAGATACTTCTTAAGTGAGGAGCTCTGGCATGTATCTGATATAGAGTTTTTCAAAACAGACCCTGGTGATGACAGTATGAAGACCTTTGATGAGGCTTATATTAAGCAGGAAATGCTTATTACAGGTCTCAGATTTGGTTTCAAGCCTAATCTCTGGAAAGTTGGATATGATACAACAAACGATGGTGATTACCAGTTCTTCAATGACTTCTATTCAACATTGAAGAATGGAAGGCTTCGCATGTATATCAACAGAGACATCCTTGCGGAATTCCCTCTTGATATGTTCATAGGTTCTGTTAGAACAGATACCGTATATGATTCGGGTAATACAAGAATTCTATATGTAATACATATAGACGAGAGTGTCCCTGTTGCTCTGAAGGACCTGATTGGTAGAGATGTGATACCTGTTACTGCAAAAGACAAGGTTTATCTTGAGATAGATCTTGGTTCCGATGGTCTTCCTGATCCAGTGTATGACTACTGTGTAGAATGCGGTATGAGCTATGGAGATGAAGGATTCCCCACTGATTGTCCACAGACCGCAGCTAATCAGATTCCATGCCCTGCGACAGAGTTTGTCCTTGAGGCTGGGATAGTTGCAAGGGTAACGAGAGCAAGAGTAGCATAGTTCTCCCTTCTTTCTTTTGGGTATGCACTCCTGAATATTTTTTGTGGGGTGCATACCCTACTATATATTTGCAAAGAGGGGGAACGTAGATAGGAGGTTCAAAATGCAGGTAATTCAGATAAGTAAAGAAGAAAGATTCACACTAACTGATGATGTGTTAATTTACGGTGTTTCAATGTTGCTTGATAGTGATCTTGATGGTGACTTAACACCTGATGCGTCTTTTAAAAAGATGCTTGATACATACCGTGATTGGTTTACAGACAAGTTGATTGGTGGGTCCGCAAGCACTGTATTTGATATAATGGTGCCTATAGATCTACTCATGCAAAATGATGAAGTTAACTCAAACATATTATCTAAGATCCCATTGATAGCACTCTCTATGCCGCAGGAAGGTATGGAAAGAGGTAGTTATGGGATATATTTATCCGAACCTTTACTGGTAAAGAAAGGAACGGTATTGCAGTGGAAATCTACGTTATCCAATAATAGTTTTCTGGATAACTTTAGAATGCTTATTTATTATAAAAATGGAGAAGGAGCTGATCCGAAGTATAAAAAGCTTAAGATACTTGAATCCGATATGAGTGAGAAAATGTATTCGGAGCTTGACTCTAATAAGGTTCTTACAATCAATCACAAGTTCAATTACACTACTGTCTTTGTTCAAGACTTGATGGTAATAGATACTGTTCTTATAAATCCAACAGTTTCACCTGAACTTATATATGGTGTTGATACGAAGGTTTCTATTGCAAGAGGGTTAAAAG
>JALTEL010000098.1 GCA_027073945.1 Caldifarciminota bacterium
GAGGACCTTGATGTACCTGACCCGGATTTTTATCTGGATGTCAGAGGCGGAACGCAATCTGCACAGACATCCCTTATCATGAAAAGGTCAGAGGAAGTTTTGATGCAGGTTTTGCCAGATCTCGTTGTTGTTTTCGGTGATGTAAACTCAACATTAGGCGTCTCAATAGTGGCAAAGAAGCTCAAGCTTACTCTGGCACATGTGGAATCAGGGCTCAGGAGTTTTGACAGGACAATGCCCGAAGAAATAAATAGAATTGTCACGGATACAATTTCCGATATTTTATTCACCACTGAAAAAGATGCCAATGATAATCTCATACGCGAGGGTCATACCAGTGACCAGATATTTTTTGTTGGTAATACGATGATAGACTCACTTATATACATACTTGAAAAGAATAGAAAAAGAGAGAATCCCCCCATACATTCAAATTATGCAGTTTTGACCCTACACAGACCGTCAAATGTGGATAATAAAGAAAAGCTTAGAAGCATTATGGAGGCTGTTTTAACCGGGACAGATGGCCTTGAAATCATTTTTCCCATACATCCGAGGACATACTCCAATATGGAGAAATTCGGACTTAGCGCTCTTATGCAACGAATAAAGACCATACCGCCTCAATCCTATAAAAATTTTATAGACCTTATAAAAGATGCTGCTATTGTAATCACAGATTCCGGCGGTATACAGGAAGAGACCACATTTCTCGGAGCCAAATGTGTGACTGTCAGAGAAAATACAGAGCGTCCTATTACAATTAAAATCGGCACGAATACACTGGCCGGAACGGACAGAGGTGGTATAGTAAATTCAATAAAACAAGCTCTACTTGCAAAAAAGCAGCATGCCATTCCACCCCTGTGGGACGGCAAAGCCTCTGTAAGAATAAGACAGATTATTGAGAACCTGAAACTTTAAGCTATGTATAGGTGCTTTTTAACATGATATGTTTGACCTTACGGCGTAAAAATTGTATAATTAAATTATGAAAATACCAAGGAGGTAAAGATGGCGAAATACAAAATAGCTGTCCTGCCCGGTGACGGCATAGGAAAAGACGTCATGGATGCCGCCATGATAGTTCTTGAAAAATTAAATCTTGATGCAGAATACATCCATGGAGATGTAGGATGGGAATTCTGGAAAAAGGAGGGCAACCCACTTCCGGATAGAACCGTAGAGCTCTTAAACAATACTGATGCGGCTCTTTTCGGCGCTATAACCTCAAAGCCCAAGGAAGATGCCCAGAAGGAACTGGATGATAGTCTAAAAGGCAAAGGATATGTGTATTACAGTCCGATTGTAAAGCTGAGGCAACTCCTGGACCTGTACATCAATTTAAGGCCGGCAAAATCGTATAAAGGCAATCCGCTTAACATACGTGATAACATTGACCTTGTCATATTCAGAGAAAACACGGAGGGGCTTTACGCAGGTGTTGAATTCTATCCTCTGCCTGATGAAGTAAGAGACGCATTTGATAAAAACAGCAAGAGATTCAAAAGGTTCAGTCGTATTCCAAAAGACGAGATAGCCGTTTCAACGAGAATAATGACAAAAAAAGGATGTGAGAGAATAGTGAAAGCAGCATTTGAATTTGCACGAAAACACAATAGAAAAAGGGTCACACTTGTTGAAAAACCCAATGTATTAAGAGAAACAGGCGGTCTCATGGTTCGCATAGCAAGAGATATTGCAAAAGACTATCCAGAAATTCAGTATGATGAGGCCAATGTTGATGCCATGGCAATGTGGCTTGTTAAGAAACCCCAGGAGTATGATGTTTTAGTTGCTGAAAACCTTTTCGGCGATATAATATCCGACCTTGCTTCTCAGCTCATAGGGGGTCTTGGCTTTTCCGCCTCGGGTAATATCGGTGACAAATACGGGGTATTTGAACCCACTCACGGCTCTGCTCCGAAATATGCGGGACAGTACAAGGTTAATCCGATTGCCATGCTCCTTGCAACGCGTATGATGCTTGAATACCTTGGAGAAACCGATATGAGTGCGCGTCTTGAGAATAGCATAGCCAAAGTTATAGAAGAAGAGCGTGTCAGAACATATGATATGGGTGGAACAAATACCACGCTTGAAGTCGCAAAGGCAGTTTCGGAGAGGCTATAATGGGTAAAACCATAGTTGAGAAAATATTACAGGACCATACCATGGATGAGGTCAAACCCGGCAGCACGGTCTTTCTAAATATAGACGTGAGGAGCGCGAGAGATTTTGGGGGTCCCAATGTTGTTAAAAATTTTTTAAAGCACTATAAAGGGGAAAAGGTCAATAACCCTTTTAGAACCTTTTTTACCTTTGACCTTGTTGCCCCTGCAAAAAGCATAAAATACGCCATAAATCAGTCAATTTGCAGGAAATTCGCACAGGAGCAATCCATACGGGTTTTTGATGTTGATGCAGGAATAGGCTCCCATGTGCTTATGGAGGAGGGTATTATTCTTCCGGGCACTACTGCTGTCGGCACTGACAGCCACTACAACATAGTGGGAGCAATAGGTGCATTCGGACAGGGCATGGGCGACGTGGACATTACATTTGTTTTTAAAACTGGTAAAAGCTGGTTTGAAGTACCCGGCAGTGTGAAAATCAACATAGAGGGTGATTTTCAGTTTCCGGTTACACCAAAAGACTTAACGCTCTACATTCTCAAGCGGATAAAAACCGATTTCGGGCTTGGGAAATCCATTGAATTTTACGGAGATGCCGTGTATAATATGCCACTTTCAGGCAGGATAACCCTGCTTTCAATGGTCACTGAAATGGGTGGCGTAATAGGATATATTCCGTTTAATCAGAGCACTATTGACGAAATTAAGGCATTAACGGGAAAGAGTGAATTCAAGGTCTACAAATCGGATGCGGATGCGAAATTTGAAAAGGAAATAACAATTGATATAAACGGAATAAAGCCTCAGGTGGCCGCACCGCCGCATCCTCACAATGTCCATGATGTTGACGAGCTTAAGAATATTAAGGTTGATTTGATATACGTAGGCTCATGTACAAACGGGAGAGAGGATGATATAAGAACAGCGGCAAAAATTTTGAAGGGTAAGCACGTAAAGAAGGGTGTAATTCTGTCAGTAGCCCCTGCTACAAGAAGAGTTTATGGCAATCTATTGGAAGATGGTACTCTAAAGACTCTGTTTGAAGCAGGTGCAATTGTCACGAATGCAGGCTGTGCGGGCTGTGCAGAGGGGCACATCGGATTGACAGGTGAAGGGGAAATTTCTCTCAACACGTCAAACAGGAACTATCCCGGGAAACAGGGTAAAGGAGAAACCTATCTTGTAAGCCCGGCAGTAGCTGCAGCTTCTGCACTTACCGGGAGGATTACCAACCCTGCGGAGGTTTTATGATGGAAATTAAAGGAAGATTGTTTGCATTGACAGGCAAAGATGGACATTTGATAAGAGATATTGATACCGACCAGATATTCCATAACAGGTATCTCTACATCA
>JALTEL010000099.1 GCA_027073945.1 Caldifarciminota bacterium
AATACATCGGACAGCTCGGATAAAGTTACATTTTCCCTGTCCTATGAAAGCGGTGATACAATGACAGGCACGTACAGCTTTAGTTCGGTAAATCACGGTACATACTGGGCTATAAAAGGCACACATCTTACAGAACCCGGTTGGAATATACTTACCTCTCTGAATGAAAATTACAATGATGCGGATTTCTCAGCCGACGGATATCTATTTATAGGTACCAACACAGGGCTGTTTGTATCGAAAGACCAGGGATACACAATTTCTCCCGTGTATAGTACTTCAATTTATGCGGTATCTGCTGTTGATTCATTGGATATATTTGCAGTAAGCAGCAACAAAGTGCTGAAATCCACTGATGGAGGGCAGCATTTCACCGATATCACACCCGATAGCAATTTTGTTGGCGGCTCCGGAAGAAAAATCAGGTTTACAGATACAAATAGCGGTGTGGTATTTGACGGAACTTCTTCATATACCACCAATGATGGCGGCAACACATGGAGTTATCACAATAACGTTCTGCCTGGTTTTCCCGATGCAGTGCGTTTTGGAAGCGTTACCACTGGCTATGTTACAGGATACATACCTGGTCAGAATATAGGGGGATTTGTTGCAAAAACCACGGATGGAGGAAACAGCTTCTCAAATCTATCCCTGCCTCAGGATGATTCACTGGCAGAAGTTTATGATATATTCGTACAGGGACAAAATCTCTGGATAGTTGGTAAAAAATACAAACAACTTGGAGATACCACGCACAACTTAAAAATCCTTTTGAAAAGCACTGACGGAGGTAATACATGGACAAAGATGCAGGTACCCTCCAATAATCCCACTTCGGATGAATGGCTTGTTTCTGTTGCCGTATCTCCTGATGGGAGTACAATCCTTGCCGGCAATGGTTCTTCGCTCATTCCCGCTATATATTACAAAATTTCCGGAAGTTCGGCCTCTGCAGACACATTGCTTTCTGCATCAAGTAGCATAGGCCTCACAAGATTTTTGGATAATACCGATGCCTTATCAATTATAAGCACAGGAGCCGTAATTTACACATTCTTTTACAGGGGGCAATAGTCCTTTAAACCGACGCAGATTAGTATAAACGAATTTCTGTGTAAAGTAAGGAATCTTACTGTATTATTTCAAAGCTGTATGTAACTTCACCTACAGCTCTCATAGTAGCAGACACGGCACAGTACTTGTGCTGTGAAAGCTCTATAGCCTCCTTAACTTTTTCAGCTGGTATATTTTCCCCGTGAAAAATATACTTGACATGAACTTTTTTATATACTTTCGGGTGGGTATTCCCTCTTTCTGCATCCACTTCAAGTTCATATCCCTCAATTTTAATACGCATTTTATGCAGTATATAAATAACATCCATCGCAGTGCAGCCTGCAAGCGAAACAAGCAGCAATTCCATCGGTTTTGCTGCCGAATCAGTACCACCGACTTTTGGGTCAGAATCCATAATAACAGCATGTCCTGAATCCGGAATTGCCCAGAATCTCATTCCATCAAGCCATTTTACTTTTATGTGAGCCACTTTAACCTCCTGTTCTTAGTATTATTATAATTATAAAACATACTTATAGTATGTTCAATGTGTATACTTTAAAATTTTATCATGCCATACAGGGAGCTTGAACACAGTGCTGACCTCATGCTTGAGGTTACAGGTATGGATTTTAAGGATTTGCTTTACCAGGCATTTTTAGCTTTGAACGATAAGTTATTCGGAGACCTGAGCAACATACAACCGAACAGCAGCGTGAAATTCGAAATCACAGGCCAGAACAAAGAGGAACTATTACATGATATGTTAGACGAAATTTTGTACAGAGAAACCGTATTACATCAAATATTTACTCGCATAAAAATAGAAATCCAGAAGACAAAACTCATTATTGAGGCAAATTACAGGATATCGAATCTACAACCTTTAATTGAGATAAAAGGCGTAACCTATCATGATTTAAACATAGAAAAAACGGCAAAACAAATGAAAACAAGGATCTTATTTGATGTTTGACTTTTATATAAAAAAAAGATACACTTTCAATGCAAAGCACAGCGTAAAACTTCGCGGTGAACAGGAGCAAGCGCATGAGCATCATTTTATGGTAAATATTACCTTCAAAGGTAATAAAACAGGTGATGTCATCGAAGATTTCGGTCAGATAGATAAATTAATGCAAACACATATCCTTAACAGGCTTGAAAATATAAATCTAAATACGATTTTAAAAAATCCTACTGTTGAAAACCTGGCACAATTCATCTGGAACAGTGCGACCAACCTGCATGACAACCTCGCTTTATATGAGATTGAAGTGTGTGAAGATAAGAACAACTGCGTTTTTGTGAGGTACAGAACTTGAGAGACATTCAAAATGAGCCCGCACACATAAAATTGCACCTTGACAGAGTGGGGGTATCCGATGTGGTGTACCCAATCAAGGTTATGGATAGAAAAAACGGGAAGCAGAGTACGATCGGGAAAATAAATTTATACTGTAATCTGCCACATAATTTTAGAGGGACACACATGTCCAGATTTATAGAAATAATAAACAGGCATCTTGATAATATTACTCAGGATAATCTAAAACATATTCTCACAGAGACAAAACAGAAACTCCATGCCAAAAAGGCTCATCTGGATATAAGCTTTCCGTACTTCCTGAAAAAATCTGCTCCGGTTTCACATGATAAAAGCTATCTCAATTATTCAGCCAGGTTTGTCGCGGAAATAAATGAAGATTTTGATATGATAACAGAGGTAAGAATACCTGTGCAAACTCTCTGTCCTTGCAGCAAGGAGATAAGTGACAGAGGCGCACATAATCAACGCGCTGAAATACTGATAAGCGTGAGAATGTCAAAACTTGTCTGGATAGAAGACCTGATAGAAATAGGCGAAAACAGTGCATCCTCCCCGCTCTATACACTTTTAAAGAGAAAAGATGAAAAGTATGTTACCGAACATGCCTACGATAAACCGAGGTTCGTGGAAGACGTGGCAAGGGAAGTAGCATTTGCTCTGGAACATAATGATAGAATAGAGTGGTATTTCGTTCAGGTTACAAGTTTTGAAAGCATACACAACCACAATGCCTTTGCATGCATCAGGAGAGATAAAAGAGGTCTTGACAGGCCAAGGCTCTAAAGCCAACTCCCGGCTTTACCGAGAGGGACGGCCGCTTCCACTCTTTAGCACATACTGTAATACAATACATGTGCCGTATTAATTTGCTATGCCTCAGCACTATGTTTCTTTTTTACCATTGCATTAACAGGAGCCTTCAGAACAAGAGGTAAAATTAAAAGCAAGAAAAGATATAGAACTATTGCTTCATTGCTAATGGACCTTACTCTAATCACAGGTATAAGGCCTGCAAACAAAGACACAATTTTGAGAAAAATCCCGGAAAACACACTTACAACAAACGCGAACAGCGGGGTTAGAAAAGGCAAAATTACGCTGAAAATCAAAACGATTAACACAAGCCACATAAAAACCGTAAGATACGGTATTATAAAAAGATTAACAAGCGGACCTTCAATTGAAAAATACTTGAAATAACGCACGAGAATTGGGAATGTAAACAACGTGGCGTAGATGGAAACGAGGAATAAACTTATAAGATAGTATGCAATTTTATTCTTTATATCAAGATGGAATTGCTTTGAGTAGTATATAATACCGAATATCGACAGATAAGAAAGTTGAAAACTAACACTATTTACCCATGAAGGAAATATAACAAGAGATAGAAAACCTGCGGTACCCAGAGCATTTAAAGAATTAGGCTTTCGTTTTATTACAAAAGAAAGGGCAATCATGGCAAATAGTATGTATGCCCTCAATATAGGAGGCCTGACACCCACAATAAATATATACAATGGAAGAAGTACAATGGAAAAAATCAGTGTAACCCTTCTGTTAAATCCGAAAAGGGAGAATAGAAATACAAAAAACAGCATTATAATACCGACATGCAAACCGGATAGGGCAAGTATATGCATCGTACCGGTTGACTTAAAATCATTGATTGTATTTTTACCCAGAAAGCTTCTATCTCCGACAAACAGAGCCATAAGAAGTCCGCGAGATTCTTTATTAAAGGAAAGCCCTTCTATTCTGGAAACAAGGTATTCTCTCATTCTGTCTATTAAATTCACTTTCTCCGAGATGACTTTTACCTTGGAAGCAGATAATATCCATCTGTCGTTGGTGATCGTATCCCTTTTAATCCTTCCTGTAATACCGAGGATCTCTCCACGAGTGAGGCCCTGAGCGCTCGGCATAAATACACTGCGCAACTTAAAGGGCACACCTGAGTAAAGCTCAACAGGCTTTAAAACTTTCGTGCCTGCCACTCTGAATTTTCCCGAAATAGCATAAGATGTCCTCTCAGCAGGTATGCCTTTCACAAATGTCTTATAATGAATCCATCCTGCAAGTCCGAACAATGAGATAAGTGCCATATCTGGCAACTTTAAGGTTCTTAATACCAGAAATACAAAAAACAATGAAACAAGTGCATAATACCCTGATTTCGCACCTATCATGCCAGCAAATAAGAATATAAAGGCAAATAGCATCGGATATTTATATGTTTTACAGTTTAATTTCATCTTTTGAATTCGGATTGACTGTTATGTAAAAATGCTTTCCTATGTATAAAAGCGGTAATTTTTCTTTTGTTTTTAGCATACCTGCATTGTCAAAATACTCTTTTTTGTATTGCGTTAAAAGTACTTTCCCTATAAAAAGGGTGTGGTCACCTGTACCCAAGCTGTCAACGAGCTCACACTCATGGCTGAGATAGGCCATATCGGGAATCGGTGCATCTATGATACTTGCCCTTCTGTTATTAACCCCGGCATGCTTTGCTTTGTCCACTTCTCTGCCTGAAACAGAGCCGAAATATTCAATTGTCTTTCTGTATTTAAACTCAACAAAATTAACCGTGAATTCCCCAGATGTATAGAGCATCTCATAAGAATGCCTTTTAGGAGATATGGAAACGCCATACAGTGGAGGCGAAAAAGAGAGCCCAGTGTGCCACACTACGGGAATAAAATTATCAAATTTCCCCGCAGTAATACCGACAATCGCCACAATTCTCGGATAATGATAATAGGTTTTAGGCATTCCGGATACTTTTTCAATCACGCCCATCTACTTTTTCCTTTATTGCCTTGAATTTTTCCTTTTGACCAGTCTCATAGAGCAATGGCAAGGCCATTCTATAATACTTCAACGCCATTTTCTCTCTTCTGTTCCTCTTATAGAAATCACCTGTAAAAACATATGCATCAGCAAGCAAAGCAGGCTCATTGATTTTTTTGTAATAAGCATTTAACATCCTTAAATAATACAAAGCTTTTTTAATATCTCCTTCCTTTTCTTTAAGGCTGAGCCTGGCTATCAGAAGTTCACTCTTAAAGTGCTTTTTCAAATCCAGGTGCAGCTTATCCTCTATTTTTGAAAGTATCTGTTTCGCAGCTTGTATTTTTCCAACCTCAATATAATATGAAAATAGAACAAACCATGTTTGTATTATCTCACGTGGAATATCAATCAGCTTTATATGCTTTTCCAGGGAAAGCACAATATCTTCACAACTGCCACCTTTAAGCATACATGTCTGAAGCATATTGGCTTCTATATGCACTATCCACTCATACAACCTGTATTTTTGGGCGGTTTCAATGCCTTCTTTATAGTAATTTAAGGCCATATCATACTTCATTTTCTCCCTTGCGCAAGAGCCCAGATTATTAAGCAACATAGATTCATTATTCTTGTTACCTGTAATTTTCACAAGTTCCAGCGCTCTTCTGTAAGAGTTTTCCGCTTCATCTATTTCATTTCTGGATAGGTGTAGCGTACCCATATTATTGAAGGCTATGGATAATCCATTTATATTTCCTGCTCTTTCAAGCAGACTTATTGCCCTTGTGTAATAAGTAAGCGCGGTGTCAAAATCCCCTTTTTGCTGATAGAGTAAGGCCAGATTTATGTATGTGGGTCCGGAGAGTATTTCCTCACCATTTTTTTTCCTCATCTCAATTACTTTTTTATAATATAAGAGAGCAAGCTTATGATTACCCAGCTCAAGCTGGGTTGAGGCATACAAGTTAAATACCTGTAACATGAGACGCTCTGACAATTCAAGATGCAAAAGCTTCTTTACTCTATTTTGAGAAGGCTTTATTCTACCCATTCGCCTCAGTGCCCATGCCTCTTCAAACATTATATTATGTAAGATCTCCCTGTTTTTTGTGATCTTTCTGGCATCCCTTAAAAACTTTATACCTTTTGTAGGTTCGCCTGCCTGAGTATAAAGCACCCCCAGTGCCATGGTAAGTTCGTCTTTTTTGTACGGACTTGTATTTATACGATCATAAATATAAGGAATGATTTCAGCAAAGTTACCTGAAATGAGGGCGCTTCTGTACATTTTAAGCACAATATCCGTTTTTTTCTTTTCATCATCAACAAATTTTAGTGCTGTTTTATAGAAATTCGTAGCTTCTTTTGCATTAAATTCCCTATGACTGACATCACCTGCAATTTCGCACCAATAACCCGCCTTTTTTCTATCAAATCCTTCTGAAAAATGAAACGCCAATTCTGTATCAACGCCTTTAAGTTCACCCTTTTTGTACAAATCTTCTTTAATGTAAGCAATTCTGGTATGCAATTTTTTTCTATAACCACGCGGTATATCAGCATAGACAATTTTCCTTGTTATTTCATCAACAAATCCGTAAACATCTCCAGAGACCAATTCGATAATACCTTTTGCCTCAAGTGCTCTGAGAATCTTATCGGAAGAAGCTCCAAGCAAGTTGGCTGCCACCTTTGAGGTAAAGCTCTTTCCCCATATGGTTAACAGCTTAACTGCTTCCAATTCTTCTCTATCGAGAGATTGAAGCCTGCGTTTTATTATGCCCTGCAAGTTTTTTGGCATATCTTCCGGGAAAAAAGAAAAAGAAAGCTCTTTGCCTTTTAAAACAAGAGCAGTATTTTCGTAAAGATGTTTAATAATCTCTTCTACAAAGAATGGAATCCCATTTGTTTCCTGGTAAATTTTGCGAACAAGTGCAGAAGAAGGAATAACGCCCAATATTTCCTTGAGCATTTCGTATGTCTGGGTCTGACTCAGGGGTTTTATTATAAGCTTATCAAATTTGCCCCTGTTTTTGAGATTTTCCATCATTTCATCACATGCAGGATTTTTCTCCTCACTCCTCTCTGTTGTAAAAAATAGAATGTCCTTATCCATGAGAACGAAATATTGAATAAAATCAAGTGTAATAGGACTTGCCCATTGTATGTCTTCTATAATAATGGCAAATTTATTTTTGTCGGCAACTCTTTTGAAAAGATCCGCAAGCAATTTGAAAAATATATTCTTCTCTTTGTATATATCCTCAAGCACGATGCTCCCTCGAGTGGGAGCGACAAAGTTGAGCATGCCGCGTTCAATCGGACTAAGAACGTTTATAAATTCCTTAAAGCTGTCAGCATATTGCCTTATAACATCTTTTATGAGCATTTTCACAACAAATAGAGACAACGTGCGTAACGGACCAAATGGCTCTCCTCTGATATACGGTATATCCGCCCTTTTTAAAAGCTCCGCCACAAATCTTGACTTCCCCACACCTGCCGGACCCGAAATGACAGTCAATTTTCCCTTGCTGCTATCAATATTTTGCAGAAGGACTTCCATTTCTATATCTCTCCCGATAAATCGAGGCGTTGGAATATTTATCTCCACCTCTGAACTGATGAGATTCCCTATTCTGGATTTTCCCCATTTCTTTGCCCTGTAAAGAAATTTGTCAGCACTCTTAAGTAGCTTCTCCAAGGTTTCTCCATGCTGTGGATATGTCGCTATGCCTAAGGAAAACTGAATCTTTGTATCAATACCCTCTATAATGCCAGCCTGGTCCATTATTCTTTTTGCTACTCTTAATGCATCTTTATCTCCTGTATACGGAAGCAAAATTAAAAATTCATCCCCGCCCCATCTGCTCACGGAATCTGCGGTTCGTAAAAGCTTGAACAGATTATCCACAAATCCCACAAGTACACGGTCACCCTTTGCATGTCCCATTGTGTCGTTTATTTCTTTAAAATTATCCATATCCAAAAGCATAAGGGAGAAATTATCTCCATATCGCCTGTTCTTGTATATTTCTTTGCTTATCAGTTCATACATAAAACCTTTTGTATATGCCCCTGTTAAAAAGTCTTTTTCATTACTGGTAAACTTAATCATACTCTTTCAAAGATACGCTTAAAGGTCTATTGCCTCTATAATAACAGAATACCGAAGAACCAGAACCGCACAACCTGCAAAAATCCGCTCCTTTTTTGATTTCTGCCTCAACAATGCTCTTCAACTCGGGGTACCTTTCAAAAACGATAAATTCAAAATCGTTTTCCACTATGCTTGCATTAATAACACCTGCCTCCATATTATTTTTGATGGAACTCAGCCTATCCTCTGCAAAATGTTCATCCGTATATCTCTCAAGAGCATCAATCATGCTGTAAGCCCATGCCGTAGGGACACCAAAACCCGGCCTGTAAATCACCATTTTCCCGTTCAACTCCGCATTGAAAGGCAATAGAATATCCCCCCTGCCTTTACCAAGAGCACTGTTCTCAGTGAGCAAAAAGAACGGTACATCCGCCCCTATCCCGGCTCCCATTTTAATAAGGTCGCTCTTGCTTATATGCAGCGCATACATTTCATTCAAAGCATTCAAAAACACGCCTGCATTTGATGAACCACCGCCAAGCCCGCCCTGCAATGGAATCTTTTTCTTAACCTTGACGCTAACAGGAATTTCCCTGCCTACAAAATCCGTAAGCGATCTGTATGCCCTGTAAATAGTATTCTTTTTTCCATTCGGACAGGAAAGACATTTTAAGGAAAAATCAGTAGATTTTTCAATTATCAATTCATCATACAGCGGGATTTTATGAAAAACCGTTGCAATATTGTGATAGCCGTCATCTCTCCTGCCTGTAATCCACAATCCTATATTAATCTTGGCAGGGGATAAAACTTTCACCTTTTAATTATATGTTCAATGCTATGGAGATGCAATTTTAATCATCCTTTCCGCTGTACTATCCCGCTCAATTTTCAAATAATATATGCCCTGCGGCAACATTCTGCCAATATGGTGCATACCGCTTCTGAGCTTTTGCTGGAAAACCGCACGGCCACAACTATTGTAAATGGATACCCCGGCATCGGCATTCAGATAAAAATCGAAGCTATTAAAAAATAAGTTAGTATTGGGATCTTTGAAGGTATGGATATGGTTTTTCTCTTTTTTATTTACAACATTCCTAAAATAAATCGCATCAAAGGCAATGTGCTGACCCTGCACGCCGGTGGCATCTCCCAATTTCACATAGCTTATGCTATCTGCATTGAAATAAAATTCACCAAGTAATGCCCACTCTGATGTAAAGTCCTGCTGATTAATGACAATGGTTGTATCTCCCTGGCTATTGTGTATTGTGTATTGTGCATAAGTGGCACTGGCATTTGAATCGGGTATATACGCATACACCTTGTAAAATCCCGAATAAGGCAGATTGGCGTACCATAGCGCAAAGCACGTATCAGTGCTGGCCCCGGTTGTATAAGTCCACCAATAATGTCCATTATATCCTAAAAGTCCATCCCACCAATATTTCATAGAGGAGGGGCTCTCTGTATTCAAATAAAATCCCTGATTAACAGAGGCGTCATCAACAATGGTATCAGGCAATGGAGGCATGGCAGATCTTGCACCTACTGCCCAATAAACAGCATTGAGATTTTGAAATCCATTGTTGTAACCCGGCCAATCGTAATATACATCCTGCCCGTTATAATTCATATATCCTTGATTCTTATTTCCATACGGGTCATTAAATATCAACGTGTGCCAGCCATCGCTGTGTCTCCCAACCGTTAGAACAAGATGGCCTGCCTGCGTTAACCCGACACAGAGAGGATAAGGATAGCCGGAATCTATTTCAGAGGAGACTTTAGTCCATGAAGGGGAATCAAGGTGATAGGAATTCACATCATGGTTTTGAAGGTATATATGCATTACAGCATGTGGACTGTTACTACCGCTCCACATATACCCGTATCCTCCGTAAGCAGGAGTGCCTGATGGATCGTCAGCCTCACTATTATAGTTATATTTCCTGAAATGGTATATTTCACAAATATACCTCCCATAATGACTTGTATGCGCATAAGGGGAGCTGCACTGTGTGTCCCAATATGGGAGTTTATTATAATATGCCAGCACCATCATCGCCGTTGTTGGAGCACAGGCTGCATTTCCATTGAACCAGTCAGGAGTATCATAAACCTGATGTATGTAAGGTGCTGTAATGAGCTTTCCTGCTCTTCCCTGCATTTGGGGAATACTATCCACATACAATCTGTTTGTAAAAACGGTCATATAGTCCTCTCCGCTGACATTTACACTGTACATATAATCACTGTTATACGCATCAAAAAATACGATACTGTTTTGAACATCTATATGTCTGATTTTCAGCCTATTTGCGGCAAGCAATTCGTCCTGTCTTCCGCTGTTCAGATTATATACATATATCTTTGAATAATATAGTCTTTTCAAATCTCTTTTAGCCTTCAAAAACGCAATAATCGTGTCATTCACAAACACAGGGTCCGCACCTTCGGACAGATAACGTAAACAACCGCTTTCCATTGAATAAAGGTATATCTCACCGTTTAAGGAGCTGAGCAAAATATTTTTTCTGTCAGCCGATACAACAGGTTGAAAATAAGCTCTATTGTTGTCAGTAATAACAATATCCGTTTTTGTACGGGCATTAAAAAGATGTATCTGATCATTATCATCATTATAGGCAAATAAATCCCCTTCACGCGACGAAGAAACAAGATTAGCATAGGATTTAAGAAGATAGACCTTTTGCCCTTTGTTAAAAGATATCACATGCAATAGGTTTTTATCAGTGTAAAAATAACCGTTTTCAAAAAAACCTATCTGTCCTCCCTGACTTAAATTGTAAACAAGGACCTTTTTCTTTGTTTTCAGATTGTAAATATAACCTTTCTGATAGCCGTTAACAACTTTCTTGTATGCGATTAAATCC
>JALTEL010000100.1 GCA_027073945.1 Caldifarciminota bacterium
TTTCTGCGGAGGGGATGAAAGACAAAATAGAGAGGTATTTTGACAGGGATTTCACGGATTAACACGGTATTGTTTAGTACACAAAATTTTTACAACAGAGAGAAGAAATATAAACCGTGTAATCAGTGTGCGTCATAGGCAACCCGTGTCAGAAAAAATCTCAAGACTCAAGATAAAACTAAAATGTGACGATCCTGTTTAAACTAAATGAATTTATTGCCAAGAATAAAACCTGAATCCTATTTAAAGGGCCTCTTGTACAGCTCACTATTGACAGGTTTGTATTATTCTTCTTACCGGGAGATGATTTCTTGGTGGAGGAGAGCGGACTATACATACTGCTATCTTGTTCCCTTTATTATTCTATACTTAATATGGGAAAAGAGAAACAGCTTGAGGCAAACTGTATCACGTCCTGAATGGGCAGGCCTTGCAGCGCTTTTGATCGGGTTACTTTTTTCTGGGTGGGTGAGCTTGGCGGAGAGTTCTACACACTTTATATATCCTCCTGGCTGGTTGTGGTGGGGCTCTGCTGGCTGCATATGGGTCGGCAAAAGTTAAATGCGATATGGTTTCCTCTTTTCATATCTCTTGCCATGTTTCCCCTACCCCAATTCCTTAATACCAAGATCACGCTGAGACTCAAGCTCCTATCCTCCAGGCTGGGTGTGGCTATGATGCAATTCCTGGGGATGTCTGCATATAGGGAAGGGAATATCATAGATCTCGGATTTACCCAACTGCAGGTGTTGGACGCATGCAGTGGGTTGCGGTATTTTTTTCTCTCGTTGTCCTTGGGATTCTTCTTGCCTATTTTTACAGGGCCAGGTTTTGGAAAAGCGCCATCATCGTTATTTCAGCCGCCCCTCTTTCCGTTATTACCAATAGCCTGCGCATCGCCCTCACAGGCGTTCTCTATGAGCTCTGGGGCGCGGAAGCTGCCGAGGGTTTTTTCCATGGGTTCTCCGGCTGGTTCATCTTTATGTTTTCTTTTGGCATCCTTTTACTGGAGATGTGGGCATTAAATAAGATTTTCCCGGAAACAGGAGAAAAAATAAGGTCAAAGGCCAAAGGACAGAAGACGACGGAGGAAATGGGAGAGGAAATTCAAAATTCAAAATTCAAAATTTCTTTTCGCCTCCCCAGTTTGTTATGGCTGTTATTTTGCTGGGCGCCACGCTGGCTATCTCTCATGGAGTGGAATTCCAGGAAAAGATTCCCATAAAAAAGTCTTTTGCGGGATTTCCCTTAAAAGTCAGTAAGTGGATAGGCGTGCGGGAGTCAATGGAACAGAAATTTATCGATGAGCTGGACCTCAGCGATTACGTGATCGTAAATTACAAAGGTCCCGAGGGAAGGTCAGTGAATTTCTACGTGGCCTATTACGAGACACAGCGGAAAGGGGAATCGATTCACTCGCCCAGCACGTGTCTTCCTGGCAGTGGGTGGATCTTCAACCAGGCCGGCGAGATCGATATTCCCACCCCCGGATACCATGGCGGCAGCATGCGCGTCCGACGCGCCTTTATGCAAAAAGGTGCATACCGCCAGCTTTCTTATTACTGGTTTTTTGCAGAGAGGCCGTATTTTGACCAATGCATATCAGTTGAAGATTTACAATTTTTGGGATGCCCTGACCAAACACAGGACGGACGGCGCTCTTGTGCGTATGATCACGCCGGTCTATGAAGGAGAAGGCCTTCGAGATGCAGAATTAAGACTTCAAGGCTTTGTGAGAGCGATATTGCCAGTGCTAAGTGAATTCATTCCGGAATAAAGGGGTCGCATGATCTTTTTCTCTACAATCTTTTTCTCTATGTTCATCAGTATTGCTCTGATCCCGGTGTTTAGGGGCTTAGCGGTAAAGATGAATGTCATGGATATTCCCGACGACCGAAAGTTGCATCTCTATGCAATGCCAAGGACCGGTGGTTTAGCAATGGCCTTTGCTATCTTCATCTCCGTATTGGTCTGGCCATCCTTAAGGCATCTTTGTAAACCTATCCTGGTTGGCATGGTAATCATTGTAACGTTTGGCCTTCTGGATGATATCAAGGGCCTGAGTTACAAGGGCAAGTTTTTTGGACAGGTGACAGCTACTCTGGTAGTGATTTTCTATGGCGGGATCAAGATCACGTCGCTGGGTACGCTGCTCCCAGACCATGTATTCCTGCCTGATTGGATTGCGATCCCGTTGACTCTGGTTCTTGTTGTGGGGGTGACAGATGCCATCAACCTTTCGGATGGGCTTGATGGGCTTGCAGGAGGAGTCAGTTTACTTATCTTCCTGTGTATTGGCTATCTGGCCTATCAGGACGGCAACCTGATAGTCGCGGTAATGGCTGTAGCCGTCATTGGTGCCATCTTCGGATTTTTACGCTTCAACACTTATCCCGCTACGATATTCATGGGAGATACCGGCAGTCAGTTACTTGGCTTTACGGGCATAACCCTGGCTATAAAACTGACTCAGGATAGTTTTTCTCTCAGCCCCATTTTGCCCCTCATTCTATTTGGGTTCCCGATTCTCGATACCCTCTATGTCATGCTTCACAGGGTTATACAAGGGAGGTCACCATTTCAAGCTGACAATGATCATTTCCACTATAAGCTGATACGGCTTGGATTTTTTCATACGGAAGCCGTCTTGTTTATCTATATTATTCAGTCAATTCTTGTTATGTTTGCACTTTTTTTTAAATCAGGCTCAGACCGAATCCTGTTGATTGGCTATGTGATATTTTCAAGCGTTATCCTCTCCTTTTTTATCATCACAGAGAAGTCCGGATACAAAATAGGCCGTTATGATATCATTGACAAAGTAGTTAAAGGAAAATTAAGGGCTTTAAGAGACCGGGGAATTTTGATCAAGTTTTGTTCTGAAATAGTCGAAACCGGGATCCCCCTTCTAACCATTTTTTTGTGCTTTTTGCCCGCTTTTATCCCAAAATTAATTTCTTTATTGGCACTTGCCTTCCTATGCTTATTGGTATTTTGTCTAAAATTTAGAAGGGATTGGCTTTCAGGTTCGGTTCGATTATCAATTTATTTCTTGATGCCGTGCATTATTTATTTCAGTGAAATAGATCCTGTGGGCTGGATGTCGAAGAGGTTAATGTGGGCCTATAACCTTTCCTTCGCAGGATTGGTATTTTTTGTAATTTTGACGCTGAAGTTTACGAGGCGAAAAGAGGGGTTCAGGGCAACTCCAATGGATTTCTTAATTCTTTTTATCGCCCTTGTGGTTCCCAATCTTCCTGCAGTCCATTTACAAAATTATTATCTGGGAATGCTGACATCAAAAATTATCGCCCTGTTCTTCAGCTATGAGGTCTTGATTGGTGAGTTGAGAGGAAAGTTAAAACGTCTCAGTATGGCCGTCATTTTCAGCCTTTTTGCAATATTTCTAAGAGGAATGCTTATCTAAATCAAGATAAGAGCTTGACATTCGACATTATGACTAGTAATATATAAT
>JALTEL010000101.1 GCA_027073945.1 Caldifarciminota bacterium
GAAACTTATAATTGCACATGTCGGAAGGGCATACTGCAGAGAAGATGTTGGTGATGCTTTTGATATACTTTCCAAATCTAAGAGAATGTATGTGGATTTTTCTGCGAATACAAACGATTGGGTTTTCGAGGGGTTAATAAAGGCCATAGGACCGAAGCGAATTCTTTTTGGCAGTGATATGCCAATATTGAGGATGAGGATGAAGAGGATATGCGAGGAGGGCAAATACATAAATATAGTTCCAAAAGGACTGTACGGGGATGTTTCAAAGGATTCTCATATTCGTGAAACGAAAGGTGAAGAGGCCGAGAAACTAACAACCTTCATGTACGAAGAACTGCGTGCATTTAAAAGGGCCGCAGCGAGGACAGGACTTAAAGATAGTAACATAGAAGATATTTTTTACAACAACTCAAAAGGGATAATAGATGCAGCAAGCGGCTCTTAAGCCTTACCCCTTAAGCCCTCCGGACAGCAGCCCAGAAATAAACCTCTTTTGAAGTGCAAAGAATATAATTACGATTGGTGCTGCATAGTAGAAAATACCTGCCATTTCTATATTGTGAAGTAGATTTTCCTTTACATCGGTGTACGCCGTAGCCAGTTTTACGGCAAGTGTTGTTTTTTCACTTGAAAGAAAAAGAACAGGAGTCAAATAATCTGCCCACGACCATTGAAAGGCAAAAATCCCTGCGATAATTACTGCCGTCTGGACAAGTGGAAACATAATGTAGAAATAAATCTGAAAACGATTCGCCCCATCCAGCCTTGCAGATTCTTCAAAAGAGGTCGGTACCGTTGAAAAGTACTGCCTGAAAAGAAAAATTAAAAATGGAGTGCCCTGGAGTCCGAAAAAGAGCCAGAGATAGCGCCTCCCTACAAGCCCCATTTTTGACAGGAGTAAGTATAACGGAATAACTGTTACCATCTGCGGAATCATCATTGTTGATAGGACAACTAAAAAGAAGATCTTGCTTTCCCTTATTTTGAAGCGTGAGAATGCATAACCTGCAAATGAGCTGCTTACTATCACAGGGAATGTGTAGAATGTTGAAATTATAAGAGAATTAATTAAGAAATGCCCAAACCTTATCATTGTCCAGGCCTTTATGTAATTTTCCCACTGCGCTTTTTTGGGGATTATTACAGGCGGTATTATAAATAACTCACCCCTCGTTTTTAAGGAGGTTATAATCATGCTGATAATTGGCAGGAAAAAGACAAGTACTATAAATGTAAGGGTAAGAAATTTAAATGTCTGTGAAAGTTTAATTCGTGTACTCTGATACATCCTATTTTTCCTCAACCTCTGAATATACAATAAATCCGCCCAACCGTATAAATACAATTGTGATTAGTAGAATTATAAAGAAGAGTAGCCATAGTAATGCTATTCCATATGCGAATCTGTTCTGAGTGATGACCATGTAGTATCCCTTTGCCATAACAAAGAATGTTTCTTTGGGTGGTGGATATCGCATAATCATTGCGCCACGCAATTGTCTGGGGTTTAATATGAAGCATTGAATAAATGTCTGCATAGCATATATCATGCTTGCAACAAACTGGAAAAATATAAAAGGGCTTAAAAGCGGAATTGTAATTCTTCTTAAACGGTTAAAATACCCTGCCCCATCTATCCTTGCAGCTTCGTACATTTCCGTTGAAATTGTAGCAAGACCGCCTAAAAAAATTATCATGCTCCAGCCGGATTGCCATATTCCCATTGATACGATAGAACCTCTTGGGAATTGCTGTACCCAGGCAATGTTTTCTGATAAAAGGCCGATTTTAGATAGAACAATATTAAAAAAACCGGTATCCCTATCAAGAAATATCTTAAATATCCAGCTTACCGCTATTACGGGTATCATATAGGGAAAGTAGAGGATTGTTCTAAAGAATCCTCTACCAGGAACATCATGCTCAAGGAGTAGGGCTATAATTAGCCCGGCTACAATAGCAAGGGTTGTATGGGCAAGGGCATAGATAAATGTGGTACCAAAGGAGTATAGAATTGCAGGAGCCTTGATTAACTGTATATAGTTATCAAGACCGATGAATTTCCACTTAATAGAAAAGGCCATCCTGTTCGTTAGTGAAGTACCAAATCCCCAGAGAATTGGTATTAACTGAAACAGTAGAAAACCAATAAGCCATGGTGCTATAAAGATATAAAATGATTTTCTACTCTCTTTTTCCAGTTTATTTTGTTTAATCCGCTTCATAATTTATCCCATCTAAAATGGAAGTTAAATAAAACCTCATCTTCTTATAAGAAGATGAGGTTAATGACTGATTTTACTTATTATTCGCCGACTTCCTGCTTTCCAAGTTTCATTGCCTTATCCAAATCTGCATACATTAAATCGATAAATTTATCGGCATTTATTTTGCCTGTTACAAGATCATCTATATGGTTGGTCCATGGTGGGGCGTATTGGTCTGAAGTTATATAAGGACTTGATTGCCAGGGCACAAAGTATTTTGCATCGTCAAATGCAATTTCCTTGCGGCTCTTGTTATATTCGTTATCCTCTGGCAAATATTTTCTCATGGAGAAAAGCGGAGGGATTCCCCAACCGGTTTTTGCACGGGCTATTCCATAATCTCCGGCAATGTACCATTCGAAAACCTGAAATGCAGCTTTCGGGTGCTTTGTTTTACTGTACATAACAATTCCTGTTGCACCAAGGGTGTCTGCGAATCTCTTTGCACCCTTTTTAAGAATCGGCGTGGGCGCCCATCCATACTTCTTGTTGTAATCTTTGTTTGACATTAGCTGTGCACCGAACCAGTATCCAAGCTGTACAATAGCTGCTCTGTCCGATTGAAATGCAGAGCCCGTCCAACCTGAGTCCGGATTTCTCACATTGCTCGAAATATCTTCAACAGGGAATCTTGTCCAGTATTTCCATAGAGCTCTCATCTTCGGGTCGTTATTCATAACACTGCGGTCTTTGTCTGCATAAAGACTTAAACCGGCTCCGTATGCCATATCTGATACGAGAAATGGAACCCATGAAGGCATAAACTCAGTGCCCCATACGATTACATGGCCGGAAGAATCTTTTTTTACGAGTTTCTTGGAAAGATTGTAGAGGTCGTCGTAGTAGGTTATTGGTTTTGTTGTGCTTAACGGAGCAAGACCTGCATCCTTAAACATATATTTGTTGTAGGTTATACAACCAATATTGTTGTAATCCTTGGGCAAACCGTACCAGGAACCTTTCCCGTAATCATGACCATCGAACTGATAGTTAGCACATCCTCGCTTATCTATATCATCCATCTTTATCACTTTGCTGTTTTTCAGCATACTTGAGATATCATAGAAAAGTTTCCGTTTCACATAGTAGGCAACATCAGAACCGGAACCGAGTCTGTCTAAATCCGCTGCAGTTCCTGCCATTGCTTCTGCAACCCATTTAGTCCAGTCTTCCTCTACCCTTACCAGGTTTATGTC
>JALTEL010000102.1 GCA_027073945.1 Caldifarciminota bacterium
TGGTATGTATATGAGAGAAAGTATATGAGTGTCCTGAATGAATTGTTGAGTGGCAAAAGATAATTATATATGATTTGAAGAGATAAGCTTTTTCCTTTTTATACAGGCTGAGATGTTAATCGTTCAAATAAATATTAGTGGGGATTGTATATATTAGAATTGTCATATTTAATAATTTAATACAAACGAAATCATGGCGGCGCAGGGATTCGAACCCCGGACACGTGGATTATGATTCCACTGCTCTAACCAACTGAGCTACGCCGCCAGTTGTAATATTTTAAACCACATAACACGTATAGTCAAATAACAAGGAATATAAATAAATCGGCATTTTTCATCTAAGATTTTTGTCAATTAGACTGTTTAGCACTTATTACTTGATTAAATGGGAAGGACAAATTAAAATTTTAATAAATGCAAAAAGGAGTGTAAAATGGGAGATTATGTGCGAGTCAATATAGATGGACTGCATAAGTTCGTATCGAATGTATTTCTCAAATTAAATGTTACTGAGGAAGATGCGGGCATTGTTGCAGATGTGCTGATAAGGGCAGACAGAAGAGGAATAGAATCTCATGGCGTGGCAAGATTAACACGTTATATAAACGGCATTAAGAATGGGATAATGAACCCGCGTCCTTCCATAAAAACCCTGAAAGAGACACCTGTTTCATTGCTTGTTGATGGGGATGCAGGCCTTGGCCAGATTGTGGCGTATAAAACTACAAAAAGGTGTATTGAAAAAGCGAAGGATGCCTATATGTGCTTTGCAGCGATTCGCAATTCAAATCACTATGGAATTGCTGGATACTATTCCCTGATGGCGTATGAAAGTGGACTTGTAGGTATATCCATGACAAATTCTGCACCGCTTGTAGTTCCTACAAACGGCAAGGATGCTGTGCTTGGTACAAATCCCATAAGTGTTGCAGTTCCTGCAGGGGAACAGGTGCCGTATGTGCTGGATATGGCAACGAGCACTGTCCCAAGGGGAAAACTTGAGGTATACAATAGGAAGGGGAAAACTATCCCTTCTTCATGGGCAACTGATGCTAATGGGAATCCAACGACAAATCCTGCGGAAGTACTTGAGAACCTGCTTTCAAGAGCAGGAGGTGGATTGCTCCCACTCGGAGGTGGTGAAGAAGAAACAGGCGGACACAAAGGTTATGGCTTGTCCCTCCTTGTTGATATTGCAACTGGTGTTTTTTCTGGTGGATCCTTTGGTCTTCGGGTTTATGGTAAAAAAGGTGCGCCCCCGGATGTTTGTCATTTTATAGGGGCAATGAGGCCGGATACATTCGTTGAGGAAGATGTTTTGAAGAATCAAATGGACTCCCTTGTGAAAATGCTGAAAGAATCACAGAAAAGAGAGGGGAAGGAACGGATTTATATTCATGGGGAAAAAGAATTTGAGAATGAAAAAAAGAACAAAGTAACAGTGCCGCTCTATATTAAAGTTTATAAGAGTCTTGAAGATGTAGCTAAAGAATTTGGAATTCAGGCACCTTCGGCTATGGAGTAGTATAGAATTTGATATTATTATAAATATCGGCTGTTAATAGGGATATCGTGCATTTGGGATTTATAGTTAGTTTTAAGAAGTTGATATATAATAGATTATTGTGATATATAATTTCTTTGATTTTTGCCTTAAAGGGGATTATCTATTTTATACATCGGACATTGATGGTACAGCTTCCCTTTATAAGATGAATATAAAAACAGGGGTAGAAGAAAAAATCCTTGAGAATGTTATTTATTTTAAAATGTTTGGCAGGGACATATATTTCGTTGGCATGAGTGCCTTTTCCTATTTTAATGGCATAGAACAAAAGGAATTATTAGGACATGTGAATCCATCTGTATTTATGTTCAATATTGTGCCTTTTAGTGATTATATTTTGATTGGTGATAGGGGGATAAAAAAGGAGCTGTTTTTCCTGCATAAAGGCAATGGTGAACTTGCAAATGCACTGCCAAAAGAGCGATATGCGGATATTGGTTTTAATGAAACAGGTCATGAATTCTTTTATACAGTTATGGAGGAAGACCAATACTCTTCTTTTATATTTTCAAGACTAACAGGGAAGAGATATGCAGTCGGCTTTCCTGATAAAGGAGGGGTGAAGGATCTCTATTATTTATCCGATAAATTTGTATTATTTAATCAATATAATAATGAGGCAAATAGCATGTACATACAGGACAGAAGAAGCGGGAATACAAAAAAGCTTATTGAGATAAAGGGGAAAATTGAACAGCCGAGGTTTGTAGATAGTGCGCATATTGCATACCTGAAAGAAAATGCTGGAGGGAAAAGTTTGGAAGTATTAGAATATGAAAGAGGGAATTCCACGGGCATCATGAGATACGGTTTTGTTGAAAAATTTAAAATTTACAGAGAAAGCAACAATGCTGTTATGCTGCATTCTTCTGCGCTTGAATCTCCTTCGCTCAAATTGATTAATAGTGAAGGTGTACTTAATTTGAAGGATGGAGAAGAATTAAAAAATCAAGGATTTAAAAAAGAAACAAACGTGAATTTGCTTGGTTTTCCATATTATGATAGTTTTAATCCGCTTGCAGCATATCTTATAGAAAGCGGCTTTAAAATCAGTTATACGGACACACTGCAAGGTGTACATAATGGTATTTTAATCTACCGCTCCGGTCCTGATGTGATAGATGTACTGAAAATTGCTGCAAATAATACCAAACTCAAGGCACTTGTTATTCTTAATAGCAGGGTTGGTTTCACAACTTATTCCATTAAAACTGATGATTTTATAGATGATATATTGACTTCTTCACAATTAAATTTCCTTGATAATATAAAAATCCCTGTTCTTATTATATATCAAAAAAGGGTTGAACTATCAAGTCTTTTCAAAAACAATGATACTTATAAAAGCAAGGATTTTACTTTTTACGGTGTTGACGTCAATAATATGCTCTTCAATAGTACTTATAGGAAAAAGGTTCTACACACAATAGAAGATTTTATTGATGAAATTGAAAGATAACAAATTCATACTTTTAATAGGTGGTTTTGACCCGACATTGAGTGCGGGTACTGGCAGGGATATTTCAGTGCTCAAAAAAAGAAAGGCAAAAGTTTTGTCTGTATTAACATCGCTTGTTCCTCAGAATACCTGCAGGGTTTTAAAGGTAAACGAAGAGGACCTGTTCAGTCAGTTTCAAGCTATAGAACAGGAGAACTTTAACATAAAGATTGTTAAAATTGGTCTTGTGATTAATAGAGAACAGTTGAATATTATAAAGAGTTTTTTAAAAAAATGGAGAATTCACAGTGTTTTTGACCCTATTATGTCATCCACAAGTGATAGCAAGTTATCAGAGTTGGAGGCAAATGACGTTGTAGACTTTGCAGAGGCTACGGGCAGTTTGATAACACCAAATAAAAAAGAAGCGAGAATAATATTTGGTAAGCATGTGACAGACGAATTGAGAGCACACCGATTCCCTGCAATTATAACAGGATGGACGAAGACCAATGGGTATGTGGGAGATCTTATCTATGACAGGGGCATTAAAATAAGAAGACATCGTATACTTGGAGATTCTGACATACATGGTCTGGGGTGTACCTTTTCCACACTTATCTCGCTTTATATTTCAAATGGTTATAAACTTCAGGATGCTTACACGCAGAGCATAAAAGAGCTGAAGAAAGAAATTAAGTGTAGTACACTACCTGGCAGGTGCCAGAGAATATTCTATTGATTTTTAAATAAAGTATTGCGAAGGGTCTATGCCAAATTTCCATGGAGATTCGGCTTTGATAATGAATTTTTCCGAGTGTGAAAGATCCAGCATTTCAGTCTCTTTTTCATTGCCTGATGAATCTCTTATCACAAGAACCAATGGCCTGTCAATAGTTTTTTTATCCTTGGGTTGACCTATAACAATGGCCCATTCCCCTGTATTGAGTATTACAAGAGTTCCCATAGGATATATCCCAAGTAAATTAACAAAGTATTTTACTAAAATAGGGTCGAACATTTTCCCGGAGCCTGAAATAATATGTCTTAAGGCTTCCGACGAAGACATAGGAACAGGACTGTAAACCCTTGGAGTGGTGACCGCATCATAGAAATCTGCGATTCTTATTACTCTTGCATGTATGCTCTGCTGGTCCATTTTGAGGAATTCAGGATAACCTGTTTTGTCGTAATTCCTCTGGTGTTCAAGTGTGCCTATAATAACATTTGCCGTGTCTTCTGTCACGCCTATAATTTGAGAAATAATCTCAACTCCCTTGATAGGGTGTGTCCGTATAATATCCCATTCTTCGGGAGAGAGAACAGATGGTTTGCTTACAATATCTTTTGGTAGGGACGCCATACCTATGTCATGAAGTAGAGCGGCCTGGCCAAGACTCAAGAGCTCACTTGTCTTTAGCCCCAGTCTGACTCCGACAGACAAACTCATTATAGCGACATTTACCGAGTGATTATAGAGATATTTATCATAGTTTTTGACAACGGTTAGTCCGAGAAGAAGAGATTCGGATGTTTTTAGCGTATCTATTAAGTAGTAGACACCAACACTTAACCTGCTTCTTAATTTATGACCTTCTGGTATGGCGGATATTTTTTTGACAAGGTCAATAGTCTCAAAATAAACGGATTTAACACGTTGCTTTGGGTCAACAATTTCACCTTTCTTGATTATGGGCATGACAGAGATACTCTCGTCAAGCTTCATATCCCTCAATTTTTCTTCGATTTGTTCTTTTTTGAGACCATCTATGTTCAGAATCCTGAGAAAGTCAATCAACATATTTTCCGTAAGCTTTTTCTTTATTGAAAATCCCCCGATATCCCTTCTTTCAAACAATTGCATAATACTCTTAAGATGCTGGAAGTTTAGCGCATTAATTCGTATCCGCTCGCCTCCGAGATATATATACCAATTTTTCATTACCATGCTGAATTCCCCCTGGTCAAGTTCGGAGTCAATTGAGTCAAGTAAGCGCTCAATGTTCTTTTTAATTAGAGGATGGTCTTCGTTGTATAGACTTACGCTTTTTAATGTTGAAAGAAATAGCATAATAAAAGAATCTGGTCTATTCATTTTTCAAATTCTCCTTATTTTCCTTTGAGTTCATGACTTCTTCACACATTTTTTTGATTTTTCTGTTTCCATGGGAGAGACCAGCTATTAAAATCTTATCAGACTCTGTATTTTTTGTGTTTGCAAGTGTCATAACAAGAAGCTTCTCTGTTTCAAATAATTTTTTGTCCCCGAAGATTTTTTGGAATATGTTCCTTTTTCTGGATATAATTGCTTTGAGTTCCTCATTTATTTCGTCATCATTCAAATTTATGGCAGAGGAGAATAGCATTTCCTTTTCAACAAATATATAATCATCCAATTCCTTGTCTCTCAGTTTATCAAGTATTATCTTTTTCAATCTCTCTGGACTGTTTTTTATAAATAGTTGGTAGGCAAGCAGTCTTATATTCTCATCATCGTCATAGAAAAAATCGGTGGCAGACTTCATTGCCTCTTCAAATTCTGTATTTACAAGTGATATTAGAACGGCTTTTTTAATATCAAGATCTTCTGATTCCTTAAAAGTTGAGATTTGACCTATCGACTCTCTGTTTTTTAATTTCCCCATAACTGTTATCGCTGCTATTATCTGGTCTTTGTACTGAGGCTGCAAAGGCAATTTTAAGAAGTTTTCTATGTGCTGAGGTTTTATTCCGTCAATATGTGCAATGCCATCCATAACGGCGTTTTTCACATTGCTCTCTTTAATAGTTTTTATTTTACTCATCATTAACGATATCGCATTTGGCAGCATAAAAGATATGAGCTCTCTTATCTGAGGCGGTTTGGCTTGCAGGTCAGGGTTAAACATATATGTAATAGTTTCATTTGAACCCAATCTTTTGAAAATTTCCATAAGATGATTGTACTTATCCCGGTTTTCAACTTTGAATTGCTCTGCATAAACTCTGAGGAGCTTTAATATCTCAATCGCTCTTTTAAAATTACCTTTTGAAAGCATAAGATATATATATTCCTCAATAGAGACTAACATTTTGGAATAGGACTCTATGTCATCTTCAAAATTCAGGATTGTTAACAGATATGTAATTGCCTTTGCAACGGTATCCACGGACCGTTCTTTTTCTATCTCAGATTTCATTTGTTTCTCTTCGTCTTCTGTTATATTCACTATTTCTCTTGCCTGCAGAACAATTGGAATCTCTGTCTGGGAAAGCGAATCTTTTTCTTCTTCTTCTATAGGTTCCCCTGTAGGCTCTATTTCCTTTTTTTCCATAACTTCCTCAAAGGTATCGGGAACATTAAAGTCCTCGTCTTTTATGTATTCTTCAGCCAGTTCGAAACGGAAACTCTCCAGATTTTTTGAACCAATAAGAGGGATTAAAGCATATCTGTCATTGTCAAGGATATCCTGTTGCGAAATAGCTTCCATAAACTTTTTCAATTCAATGTGGGTTATAGTGGGCTTTACTATTATACCTCTCAGGCCTCCTCTGTACATTGTCCATGCAATGTTGTCGGCTTTTTCCCCTTCTTCATATACAATACTTCCAGAAGTGTCCAGTAAACGTTTCTCATCAATTACAAGGTTAAGTTCGGGCTTCCATTTGAAGAGTTCGCGTGTTTTCTCCCACAACTCTCTTAAGAAAATCTTCGGCACTTCATGTCCCTCGGGATACATTTTAAAGGCTTTATAAGCCTTACCAAATGCCCTGGCAAATTCTTTCAGCTTTTCAATATATTCTACTTCCATATCTGTTGTCCTATATTTTAATGATTTTTCATTATAATGTCAATATCTTTATAGTTTTCCTTTAATTTTTGTATCAATCCTATCACTGGAGCAAGTGAAAACTGCACAGCATTATCTGCACTATTTTGTATATGAGTGACAGCATTAAGCTGGTCACCGTATTCAAGAGCGGTTTTTCCATATAAGAATTCACTTACACTTATTTCAAAAGTTGGCAAAAATAGTATGCCCAGTGCAATTCCTTCCTCAAAATGTTCCTTTCCGACTTTGTATCCCTTCAGGGAAGACTCGGCAATGCCTTTTAATATAAGAGACATGGCGTATAACTCTTTATTTTCAAAGGAGAATACTTTGTCCTGTAACTTATAAAGAAGTTTGCTTGCTTCCTTGTGTTTCCCCGTAAACAGTAAAAATCTTACATGTTCTATAAGAGATTTTGCCACAAAGATATCTGGAGATTCCAGATATCTTTCATCGAGTATCTTTTCAACAAAAAACTCTGCATCTTCAAATTTTTCCAGGAATGTGTAAATCATTATGCCTCTCTTAACAATTTCAATTCTTATAGAAAAGTCTTTGTATCCGTCAAAATTATTTCTCAATGTAGAGAGATACCTGAGAGATTCATCATATTTACCTAAATAGAATTCAACCTCGGACATTCTGCTGGCTACTTTTGCAAATAAGTTTGCTATATTGGTGTCTTCACTGATTTTCAGTGCCCTTGATAAAAGGTTACGTGCAGTTGTATATTGACCGTTGTGAATGTATATGTCGGAAAGTCTTACATATGAGATAGCAAGTCCGGGTTTTTCTCCTATTTCTTTTTCTATATCGATGCATTTTTTTAAGTAATTAAGGCTTTCTTCTTTGTCACCAATATAGTAAAAGAGCACCTCGGCTATGCGAGACATAACCCTTGCACTTTCTAACCTATTGTTTAATTTATAATACATATCAAGTGCTTTCCTGTAAGAGGATAGACCTTCGCCATATTCCCCCTCCTTGACGTAGCTGTCTGCAATGATTGTATTGATGTGCGCTTTTCCGTCTTTATCTCCTGTATCTTCGAGAAATTCCATACTGCTCTTTGCTATATCCCTGGATAGTTCGGGTTTGCCTCTTAGAAGTTCCACTTCTGCAACAACGGATAGTATTCTTGATATGGAATGTTTATCCTGAAGTGATTTTGCCATTTTTAAGGCACTATACAGAATTTTAAGGCTTTCTTTGTAGATGCCCTTTAATTTATATATCTTTGACAGCAATATGGAAATTTCTATTTCCTTATTTTTTTCATCTACCTCTTGGTATAGCTTCATGGCCTTATTGCATGCGTCAATTGCGTCATCCAATTCACCTCTTACAATGTTTATATTTGCCAGTATGTTAAAAGATTCAGCAGCACCTGCTTTGTATCCTATTTCAAAAGCTAACTTTTGTGCGCGTTCAACTCTTTTAGTTGCGTGTGACAGAACGCCTTTTAAGAACATGATTCTGGCTATACCATTGATAGCTTCCACTATACCATGTTTATTTTCTATTTTAGCTGCAATTTCCATGGCGTCGAGAAATGCCTGCTGTGCATCTTCCCAATTATTCAAGGATTCGGCTACTATTCCACGCCCAAGAAGTATTCTAAAGTAAAGATTGTGAGGAACAGAAACGGCGTCATTCTCTTTTAATTTATTGGCTATTCTAAGTGCTTTTTTGTATTTCTCGCGTGAAGATAGAAAGAGGTGCCTTATTCTTTCGTTCTCAGCCGCCTTCAAGAGGTAGTCCATGGCTTTTTTATAAGCACCTCCCTGTAAAAAATGGTAAGAAATAATATCATAGTATTCTTCTATTCTGTCTGCGAATAATTCCTCCATGATATACCCGACTTTAGTATGAAGGAATTGTTTTTCACTTTTTAAAAGCGTATCATAAGCTACATCCCTTATAAAAGCATGCTTGAATATATATGAAGATGACATGGTTTTACTTTTGTATACGAACCCTTTAGCCTGTAATGTTAACAGCATATCCTCAAGCTGGGATTCTCCGCTCAGTTTGGCCAGTACATCCACATTGAACTCTCGTCCAATAACAGATGCATTCTTCAGGACTTCTCTCATATCCACGGGCAGCCTGTCTATTTCCGATGATATGATTGCCTGAATAGAGGCAGGTAGAGTTTTTTCATCTATATTCTTGATTATTTTGCATTCGCCACCTTCAATTTTTATATACTTCTCATTCACCAGGTGATTAACAATTTCTTCTATGAAAAAAGGATTACCTTCGGTTTTTTTCAAGACTTTATTAATAAAAACTTCTGGTACGGATTTTACATCTAATAATTGAGATACCATTTCAACACTGTCAGAAAGGGAAAGAGGACGCAGGAATAAATTTAACACGTTATAGCTTACAGGAAGGTCCGGCAAGAATCCCGACCTTGTAATAATCATGAAAAAGACGGGTAAATTACCGATTAATTCAGCGACAAGCGATGTCATTTCCAGTGATGCCATATCCATCCAATGAACATCTTCAACTATCAGCAAAAGGGGTTTGATGGAAGTAAGATTTACAATCAGCTCTCTGGCAGCAGCTTTAATATGGTCTAATTTTTTACTCTGTCCTGTATAAATACCGAATAATTCCCCAAAGCATTCCACTGTTTTGGAAGACAGTTTAAACTCTTTGGCTTTTTTCCCTATTTTTTTCTCTATTGTAGTTTTGTCATCAAGTTCCTCAATTCCAAAAACCTGTCTGAATATCTCTATATACGGCCAATAGGCAATATTTTTTGTATGGGGCGCGCAATCTCCTTCCAGTATAAAAGTCTTGTCCGCATCTGTTTTGGTTTTGATTTCATATTTCATTCTTGATTTGCCTATTCCGGCATCACCGCTTACGACTACAATTTGTCCTTTCTTCTCTTTGAATGCGGTATCTCTTCTTAAAATTATTTTTGATAATTCTTCTTTTCTATCAACTAAGGGAATGAGAATCCCTCTGATTTTTGGTTCTCCTGAAAGTAATACTTTGTGTGAGAGTACTTTGTATATATTAACAGGGTGGTTCCTGCCCTTAACGCTTATAGGACCTATTTCCTCAAAATCAAAGATATAGTTAGCAAGTTGATAAACACTATCCGTTACTATAATATCATCAGGCCCTGCGAATTCCTGTACCCTTTTTGCTACATTAACTGCATCTCCAATAACAGAATAAGGGGCATTGTCTTTTCCGCCGACACTTCCCGCAACTACAAGTCCTGTATTTATGCCAATGGAAAGATTAATATTTTTGCCGATTTTTTTACTGTAATCTTTTGCAATATTCTGCATTTCTATTGCGGAATAAATGGCGCGTTCAGTATCATTCTCGTGGGATTTGGGCGCACCGAACAGCACCATAATGGCATCTCCCAAATATTTGTCAATAGTGCCTTCATACTTCCTTATGGGCTCTTCCAGAGCAGCAAAGAAAGAATTTATCAGGTTAAGAACCTCTTCAGGGTCCATCTCTTCACTTAACGATGTGAAACCTACTATATCAGCAAAAAGAACGGTAACAAGTCTTCGCTCTGTATAGCGGCTTATCTTGGGAATTTCGGATGTTAATTTTGCCCCGCAGTATATGCAGAATACCGCACCTTCTGGATTTTCTCTCCCGCAGGAAGGACATTTCATATATATAGTATGAGCTTAAATGCCCGAAATGTCAAGTAGAAGTTCATGAGTCCAACTATTTTGTTATCAGAAATTTTGATTTTTCTGCATGGCCTTCTGTTGTAAGAATATAGTAAAGTGAAGGCGTAAATTCAGTTGCCCGCTCCTGAATACAGTTTTGAGCATTAAAATTTAACTTTTTCATCAATTTACCATCCAATCTGAATATGTAGGCGGTATGGATTGCTGCTTTTGTCCTGCATATAGTTAGATAATTACCCTGTTTACATGGGTTGGGATATACAAAAATGTGTTCGTTAGTTTTTGCAAATGGGTAGTTTATATTGAATTTGATAATTCCCTGTTTACCTCCCACGTATAGATATGTTCCATTTGTAGCGAGCACGTTTCTGACCTCCCAATCCTCCGCTGTGATTGGTATAATTGGAGGGGAACTTATTTGTTCGAGCAAGTCACCATTTGCAGGGTTCATCACATACAGAGCAGAATCACCAAGGCAGAACATCCTTCCTATGTTATCAAATGCTATATCACGTATACGTTTCCCCAAAAGGAAGGTCCTGTGGGAAAAAGTACTGTCAAACCTCACAAGTCCGTAGTCAGTGCCTGCAAAGACATAATTATTATAGACTGCAATGCGGGTTA
>JALTEL010000103.1 GCA_027073945.1 Caldifarciminota bacterium
AATTTACCTTCTGGTTGTTTATTGAAAAAGACCTTGAAAGCGTGCAAATCGGCAATAATTTTCCCTCTCTCACAATACAATTCCATGCGGTATGTAGGCTTTCTATACGATGCGTCACACCAGTTCACCAGCAGGGTCCCGCTCAGATTCCCATCATATTTAAAATTCGTATTCACCAAATCTTCAACAGATTCCGAATAAATATTCTGCAAGATACTGCCGGATACATTAACTGGTTGCCCTGCTATATAATTAATTAAATCAACACCATGAGAAGCGAAATCATAAAGACAGCCCCCGCCTAATGCTCTTTTGCTGCGCCAACCGCTTTTTACCTTCTTCAGTACTGTAGGCGAAAACATTTCCATTTTAAAAAAATATAGATCACCTATCTCTCCCGAAGACATCAGACTCTTGACCTCTCTGAAAATATCATTAAAACGAATAACGTAACCAACTTGATTGATAAGATCTGTTTGTCTAACCTTCTCAACAAGTCGCTTTCCTTGTTGTGAATTCAATGCAAAGGGCTTTTCAACAAAGATATGTACCCCTTTTTCAATAGCCAATTCAACAGCTTCTGAATGCATTGCCGTAGGTGTAGCAATAATGACAAAATCAAGCTTCTCCTGATCAAGCATTTCTTGATAATCATCATAAGTTCTAAGCCTGAGAAACTCTTTTATATTTTTGCGCATCAGTTTAGAGGCATCACACACTGCTGTAAATTGAACATCTGGATGGTTGTTTAATATAGCAAAGTGAGTCAATCCCATACGACCAAAACCTATGATTCCGCCTTTTAACATGCCTGCTCTCCTGCTTTTCTTTCAGCCAAAGACAATAAGGTCTCCAAAATATACTTATAGGCATCTTTGCCCTTTTTCAACAAATTAGTGCGAGCGCCACATCTTTGCTGGCCGCTCAAAAACGCTGAAATAAAATCAATCGTCGGATTTTTTTCATGGACCATATAACCGCAATGGATAAGATACTTATCAACTGCCAGTGGTTTATCCTGGTAGACTGAAATAGTCGGGATGCCCAGCACGGCGGCCTCCCGGGTCATCGTTCCCCCAGCCCCGATAAAAAGGTCGCAGCTCGCCATGATATCCTTTAAAAATATTGATCTTTCGGGAACCACCAGGCCGGCAAATGCAACTTGAGTATAGTGCTCTTTCTGTTCCATTCCACGGGGAAGCATGATAACATTATATCTGCCCACCAACTCAATCAACAATTCATCCATGAAATTTTTTCTGCCGGAATAATATTGAGCCGTCCAGGGTTCAGGACGAACGAAAATATTTTTTCGGCCATTTTTGGGGGAAATATCCGTGGCTCCACCATTACTATCGGCATAATTCCATAAATAGACCCCTTCCTTTACACCAGGATATTGCAAAATCTTGTCTTTCCCTGCTCCTTGCGCCACAACGTCTTCAAGCTTCATAAATTCAGGAATCATGATCTTATCAGCACATAGAAAAGAAATCCGATTGCCGGCCGCGTGTTCATTATCATTCAGGTAAATGCTCGGCACGCCCAGCAAACGTGCGGTCACCGGCGAATAAAATGAGCTATGCGATATCGCAACGTCAATCTTTTTCTGGCGTAGAAACCAGAACAGCTGCCAGATACGTACAGGGAAGCCAAGCAGTTTTTTTATCTTGCTGGCACCATAATGGGTACCGACAACATCATATTTAAAACCTTCCAAATCCAACAAATCAATCGTATTGGCCAGAGGACGGCAGGTCAAAATAACCTGATGGTCTTTCTCCAGTTCGCGGATCATTCCGGCAAAAAAATTGACGTGAGGGGAATTAGTCAGATCAATCCAGATTTTCACACCACCATGGACCTTTCAAGATACCTGCTGATTAGAAAGATAGGAAGTCAGGGCACGGAAACACCATGCCTGGGACCAACGCATATAAGGTATCTTATTGGTGAATAAACGACCTTTGCGAAAATAGAAATAGCCTCTTTCATCCCACATATTTTTAAGCATCCACGACAAAATCCGTTCAGTCAAGTCTCTATATTTCTCACCTTCACCGGAGAAGAATATAATAGCTTGGGCTGGAGCATGAATATCAATTGGATAGAGCCGATCATGATAATATTTTGGGGTGCCATCTTCTAAAAAGAAATTTTCTGCATAATAATCAACCCCTTTTTCAAATGCAAGACGATACTCTTCAGTTTCTCCCAACGCCAGAAAATACCGTATCGCCTCCAGGTTAAAGCCTGTATGGAAAGAATCTATCCAGTGTTGGATATCGGCTTCCGCATAATACCAGGAACCATCTTCATGCTGGTGATTCATGCTGTAAGCCAAACTCCTCAGCGCACATTCTCTAAGATCGGCTTCCTTAGTAATCTGATATAAACGAATTAACAGCGATGCACCAAGCAAATTGGCATTATGAACTGATGTATGATCTATGGGTGTATAACTGAAACAAAAAGTGTCGTCCTCGTAAGTGCGATGCAGATCTTTCAGCAGGAAATCTTTTATAGAAAGGGCCATATCCAGAAAACGCTGTTCCCCAAGAATTTCCCAGGCATCCAGCAGAGCATGACCGATAAAAGAGCTGTTTACTATGGTCGGGGTATATTTGGGAATCCAGAACGCCCGGTTCTGCCAATCGAAATTGTACCCCCAGCAATTCCCGGAATAACCCTTGCTGACTGTATCAGTTAATAGTTCAAAAAGGATGTTGGTATTCTTCAAATAGGTATCCTTGAGATATATCTTGTAAAGTCTTATGTAGCCCGATAAAAAAAGCCCTAGGGCTTTGGGGTTATGCCCCGCAGGTAATAACAGGAGAGGGCGCAGATTGACCGGCAATCTGCGCATCAACTGTATCCAGGCAATGCGAGCATATTTTTGGCCGAAAGTCAGCGCCCTGATGACAGGGCTGTTCAGCGCATCGTAGGGGTCGTAGCCGGCGAAGTTGTTTTTTCCCACAAATTTGGCTAATGCACTAAGCTGAAAATCAACATCCAACAAATAACTACTCTCAAACATTTATAATTTAAAAACAGCGTCGTAAGCTCTGAAAAAAATAAAGATTTAGAAATAAACATTTCTGTTATATGACAAGCAACTGCGGTAACTAACAATACCAAAAATCCTACACAAACCGTATTAAATAAACTTAGGCTATCTCTCTGAATAAATACAAACAATATATTTAACATTAAAATATGGAACAGATATATAAAAAGCAGAAATTTACTTAGCAATACAACTAATGACTTGGCAAATTGCTTATTATTAAAATTTAACACCCGAGACGTTAGATATACAACTAATAAAATGGCTATTGTTGGAAACAAATGCAAACTAACCAACATTGAATTAAATTTACAACCTGAAAAACAAAAAATCACATTAAACACCAAGACAAATAACGTACTAATCAAAATAGCATGACAATGTAAT
>JALTEL010000104.1 GCA_027073945.1 Caldifarciminota bacterium
ATTACCATTGCTTATGATTCCTTCCAGAAGTTCATTTAACATATCAGAACTCTCCACCAGCAGCTCGATGTCGCCATATTTCACCTTGCCGGACCGAATTCTTGACATCATATCCTCCATTCTGTGAGCAAGGTCGGAGGTTATATTATATCCCATGGTTGCAGCCATGCCTTTTATAGTATGTGTTATTCTGAATACCTCGTTTATCACCTCGATATCAGAGGGATTCTTTTTCAGAATGGAGAGGAAATCCTCAAGGTCTTCCATATTTGTTCTCATCTCCGAGATGAATAAAGAGCGGTACGAAGACATGTCCTGCGGCATCTCATCACCTGGCCGACACCCTGCGAATAGCTTCGAGAACCTCATCCGCTTTAAACGGCTTCACAATGAAATCACTCACGCCAATTTTTATAGCCTCTTTGAGAGAATCTCTGCTCTCAATAGCGCTCACCATGATTATCTTCGCAGAGGGATCAAGTTTGAGTAGTTGCCTTGCGGCTTCTATACCATCAACCTTTGGCATTGCTATATCCATAGTCACGATGTCCGGATTTTCCTTCATATAGAGAGAAACAGCTTCCTCTCCATTTCCCGCTTCAATGACGGTATAACCCGCAGGCTCTATTACATTTCGCAGAACCTTGCGCATAAACGGGGTATCGTCCACTATCATCACGCGCATTTTTCCACCATCTTCCGATTGACCTACCCATTTATAAGAGCCTCGGAGTAGTTATCCACCATGATAATCTGGTCATATCTTCCCGCTCTTCCTTACAATACGGCTCCCCAGTGCGGTAAGGCCATTCATGGAGTCGAGAAGGCCCTTTCTACGGAGGGAACTAAATAACTCAACAATCTCGGACTTATCAAAAGAAAGGACAGCGGATATTGTGTTCCAGTCGGAAATTCCGGTGTAAAGGAGTATAAGTATGCGAAGTTCGGGGTCGGTCACCTCCACTTCATTTTTCGAGCCCCCGTGGGATTCGATTGTCCTCTGAATTTTCTCAAGGGCATCGGCGGTGGAGGATATGAGTGTTGTAACCTCGTGGTCTTCTTCGTAATAGCGGATGCTTATTACGGGATGCCCGGTATCCTTCCATGCGGAACCGGAGATTACCTCTCTCTTCATGTCCGTTATCTTTGAAAGCGGAATTTTACTGTATTTTCCGTCATAAAGATAGAGATTCGCATCGGTGATTATCGCCGTTCCTTTTTTCCACGCCTTATCATAGTAATTTATGGCTCCGACCCGTGCCCGGATTATATAGAGCACAACCGCTTTCAGCATCGCTTTTTCGGACATTCACATCACCTCTTTAGGCATGGTCAGGCGCCCCCCATAAGAACCGGCATTATGGCCCTGGACAACATGGCGCCCACTGCAGCGACCCATATCATAAGGGTGAAATGAAGAAAGAATATATAGTTATGGCTTCCGTTCGCAAGACGCAGAATGTAAGAGGAAGCGGCCGCATGGACGGTAACGATGACAAACATGAATGCGTTCATCAGAGGAATGTTGTAGTGCGTTACAAAGATTGGTATGCTTATGTTGAGGTCGGTCGGCATCTGTATGTTTTCATAGGCATTGTTCATCATTTGCATTATGCTGATTGAAAGAAACAGGGTCATTGTCATGGCGATAGTGAGGCCATAGAGTACGCCGGTCAAATTGCTTCCCTGCTGGTATCTATCCTTTCTCAGCGAAACCATCTTTATGAAGTTATCGCTTATTATGGCCCCTATCTCCGTCGGCTTCCCCCCCATCTTCATGGCCTTTATGTACATCTCCGTAAATCTGCTTATAAGGTTGCTGCCCGTTTCGGCAGAGAAGTATATCCATGCGTTGAGGTTGTCTATTCTCGTGAGAAGGCGGTGATATAGCACATCAATGTGGCCGCTCAGCGGACCGAAGTCGTGTTTTCGCAGTTTTTTAAGCGCCCCCTCTATGCTGCCCCCGCTACTCTCCACAACACTCCCCACCGCTCTCATAAATGAGTCGTAGTTATCATCACACCTTTTTATCGTGGACTCGGCACGGCTTATCATGAGGCCCGGTATTATAAGTGGTGTGACCGAAATGGCAATCACCGTTACCGCGTCAACTCCAAGCAGAATAAGAAGTCCGGCGATTCCTACGGACGAAATGACAAAGAACTTTATGGCTTTCTTTATTCTTTTCTCCTCTTTGGGCCGTATCTCCATGCTGTGCCAGAGGTTGTCATCCGGCAGTTTTGTCTTTATGAAAGCAACCATAAGCACTTCAATCATGATAAAGAGGGCAATTATTACAACCATCAGGTAAGTCGTGTCCGTGTCTATAATCATGGGAAGGAGAGTGACAAAAAGAATCATGAAAATTGCGGATGTTATAAGGGAAATGAATATCTCTTTAAAGGCCTCAACGCTTCTCAGCGCCCCTTCGTACATGACTGCATACTCAGTCATCACCACCGTCTGCTCTTTTTTAAGGAATATGTTAAATGGCTCTCCCGCCTCAATCGAATGGGCAAGACGGTTCAGGAAATCGGAGAGGATAATGCTGGGTGTTCTTCTGGCCACATATCTGGCTGCCTCTGGCAGGCCGTAGTTCCACACATCCATGAGTTCATACATCTTCTTCATCTCTTCGCTCAGGCCCCCATACTCCTTCACGCTGGACAGAATGCGTATCATCTCCTTTCTGGGGAGATTTGCCGTGGCGAGAACCCCCATTCTAGTTATGAACAGGTTCATGTACGAATCTATCTGCATCTTCTTTTTCTCCCTTTTCAGGATGGGATGAAGGAGAATAATCGCAGTGGTGAGTGCCGGTATGGAGTCTACGGCGGCTCGTGCCACATGGGACAACTGAATTATGGGAAATATACTTAGGAGAATTATGGAAAGAAAGAGGCCACCGAGGAACGATGGGACAATTCGGGTTAAAACGAATCGCTTGACTGGGATGTCCATCTCTGTATAGGCTTTTATAACTCTGTCGTCGAAAGCCTTTTTCAGGCCCGTTTTTCCCCTGCTTGGGGTGGTTTCTCTATGTTTTTTGTCCATATTATCTCCATTTCCTATGTCTTAAAGGGCAAACGGAAGCCCCTCAAGTCCGAACTTCTGAAATCGGTCAATTGTCTTAACAACATCCCAGTAATCCACGATGTTTGCCTCAATCATACGCCGTATTATTTTTGTCCGCGTGTCCAGGATGTCATAAATCTCCCTTACATCCGACAGACCCATTGTGTGCGCAATCTTCTCTTCCATTATGTAACTGTTGTTCCTTCCTCGGAAGCGGTGCTCATCGCTAACCGGATTCCAGCGAAAAACATCCCTTGTAAGAACGCCACCCAGTTCGTCGCTGTACCCCTGTATTTCTCCGATGGATGTGGCCCTTCTGAGGAAACGGCCTTTGTTATAAATCGCTTGCTGTATCAGTACGATGTTCAGGTTGTCCATGAATGTTACTGGGACATTTATCGGGTCGCCGGTAAATCTCTGGATCATTTTCTTGATGGATGAAGCATGGAAGGTGGCAATGCACGGATGCCCGGTCTGCATGGCCTGAAATGCAACTGCGCCCTCCTTGCCCCGTATTTCCCCCACGATTATGTAGTTAGGTCTGGAACGAAGAGCCGCCTTTAAAAGGTCGAACATCTCAACTCTGGAATCCGTCGGGCCGGTTTCTCTTGTAATGAGGCGCTGCCATATCTTGTGGGGGGGCAGAACCTCCGGCGTGTCCTCGGCAGTGAATATTTTTGCAGTGTGCAGGATGAATGGAAGCATTCCGTTCAGCGTGGTGGTCTTTCCGCTTGCTGTCTCACCGCATACGAATATGCTCATGCCGTTTTCAAGTGCGAGCCAGAGATAGGCGGCCATCTCTGCACTAAGAGTGTTCCATTTTACGAGTTGAACGATGCTTATGGGGGTGCTACTGAACTTACGAATAGTAAAACTAGGGCCGCGGATGCTCACATCAGAACCGTAGATGATATTAATTCTGGAACCATCCGGAAGAGCTGCATCCACTATGGGGCGGGACATGCTGACCGGCCGGCCGATTCTCTCGCTTATGTTCTTGAGAAAAAAATCCAGTTCCTCTTCGCTTTCGAAGTGCACATTTGTTTCAACGGTATCGAGTAGTTTGTGTATCAAGGAGATATTGCCTATGCCAATGGCATTTATATCCTCGACATAGGGGTCTCTGAGGAGGGGCTCCAGTTCACCGGAACCGAGAATGTTCCTCTTCATTATATATTCTATGTCAAAATACTCCTCCTTTGTGAGTTCTATTTTTTTACCCGTTTTTTTAAGAATGTTCCTCTCATCATTTTTTTTATCCGTTATGACAACACTTTCCTTTATCAGTCTATCCAAAACTTTTTCCAGCCCTTCCTTTGACTCTCCAATCTCCTCGTAACCCGCCTTTACAAATATAACTTCTTTCAATTTGTTATAATTATTCTTCTCAGGAGTGGTTAGTGACGGCTCGATTGCGTTATACCTTATGTCCTGTCCAATTGTGCCCATTATGTGGATGAAGATAGGATCTCCTACGGGATATATGAAATTCACTTCCGGGCCGTGTATCGCATCTTTTGATAGTGACGGCAGGAAGTTTGGCATCCTGTTGTTCTTTTTTTTCAGATCGCTAAGATATTTCATAAGGTTCGGATTTCGTTTCGCTGCTTTTGCGAGTTCGGGTTCCAAATCGGAAGCGATTGACATACCCATCACCTAACTAATCGCGGTAATTTCTATAACTATACCTATTTTCGGTTCGACCTTAAAGCCAATTACATCATCAACCCGGCTGTTTGCATTCATAAAGCGTTTTACGATTATACTGTGCTGTATGGCACCCCCCATAAATTTGGTATTGAGTGCGAGGTATATTGCAGAGGTGGCCCTGAATGGTGCAAAAACAGAATCCGATAGGTCTTTCGGGTCAATTGTAATGATTATCTCTTTACCCATGCCCGTAAGTTTCTTGAAGAAACTGAGGACAGTTATGCTCTTCTCCTCGCCGCTCATGCTGTATTTTACAAGGGAAGAAAAAGCATCTATTATGATAACATCGCTTCTGAAAAGTGAAGAGGATGTGGTCAAACGACTCAAAAAATCCCCGCGCCCTTTTGCTTCACCTATTAATGGATATACAGGGATATAAAGAAGGTTCCCATCCAGAAGGTGGCGTATTACGGAATAATCCAGCGATTCCATCTGTGAGATAAAGTCTTTTACAGTCATTTCAGTTGAGATATAAGTTACCGACAGCCCGTTGTTCAAAAAACCATAAAGCAACCGCTGGGAAATGATGCTTTTCCCGCTTCCGTAATCGCCTTCAATATAAATGAGGGAACTGTCGGGAAGCGAGTGGCCTAGAAGTTCGTGCAGTTCGTCTCTTTTGACCTTAAACTCGTAGTATCCCATTTTATCACCCTCAAATGTATATTTTTTCTGTATCATAGACTCCAGAAGCGGTAACAACTTTTACAAAGTGTTCTCCTGCCGAGAGATTACTATTGATCGTTATCGTTACGGTTTCCGTGCTGTTCCAGTATGTACCGCCTCCGATTACGCTTACGGAAGATGGGACTATCACTTCCCCGTCTATAAGTATTGTCAAAGAATTCTGGTCTAATACCGAACTTCCGATGTTTTTTACATATATTTTAACGGGGTTATTCGGTACCTCTGTAGGGTCATTTATTATCTCTATTTTCGTGGTCATTCTGGCGGACAACAGGTTACTGCTCTCTCTCATGCTGCCTGAGATAGAATATACCGTGGCAATGAACACCGTAACGAGGCTTACCGCCACCAAAAGGCTGGCAATGAAGAATATCATGTGAGTTCCGGATGTGGAAAAACCCATGTTTATACCTCCACCATATCGCTTCCACCATATGCGTCAAAAACCCATACGGAGCACCCTCTTGTCAACCCGACTATGCCGTTGGCCCTGTCTACGGCGAATATGCTCTCTGAGGAATCAACACCCCACACATCCGTGCCGAGGCCGCTGCTGATTGTCTCGACATAATCGCCGCTTTCGTTCAGAACGATAATATCGCCCGAAGCATTGGAGACATAAAGACATGGAGATTGAACCGCCTGTCCGTCGCCTGAGATGGATATCGGGGATGTGAGATGAGTATTGCTAAATGTATTCAGATAGGTCCCAGAGAGTGAAAAAACATCTATATCTCTCCGGTCATCAATCACATATATGTTATCGGACACAAACACATCCGTAGCGTTCGTAATATTTTCCCTCAATGTCTTTATATATGTGCCATTTGCATCCATTACGACAACTCCGCCCGTACTGTTAGCAAGATACAGTCTCCAACCGGAGGCCCAGATATTAGACGGAACGGCACCACTCATATTTGTCGTTATCGAATTCAGATATTCTCCGTTCTTATTAAATACATCAATCCTCCCGGTATCCAAAACATAAAGCATGCCATTCGAGAATGTGATATTAACAGGGTCCGTCAGATGCCCTGTTATGCTGAAAAGATATGTTCCACTTCTTGAAAACACGCGAACGGCTCCGGAATCAAGGACATGAATGTATTCCCCGTCACCAACAGAAATGTCAGTCGGTGACCCGAGGCCGTTATCCGATTCCAGTATCACTTCACCGCTGTTGTTTTCGTCGAAAGACGGCGCATGCCCGCTTATATTTATGTAACATATAGAGCCAGGAGGGAGATCGCTTAATCCAGTAATCCCGTCAACGGATATGATGAAATCGGACGGCGAATAAATGTCTCCCCCTACAATAAGATTAAATCCGCCCAGCGGTAGCGATACCCCTCCGGTGTTCTTCACCTCAACGGATAATAAATCTGCGCTATAGTTGTATGTACACGAGAGTATTTCTATTCCTGAGTTAACGGTATTGTTATCTCGCTCCACCATATCACTGCTGGCATCTAGAAAACTGTTTACGGACTGGTCAATTGCTCCGTATAGCATAATTCCCATTACTATGGCACCTACGAAGAAGACCGAAGCGGCGCCTGCTATACTAAGTCCCATCTCTCTCATCACCTCCTCCGACTATGTTCGCAATGTCCGACTCGATACTCCTTATCCTTTTCCTGTCCAATCTGTTGTTACCGAGCAGGGTTATAAACATGAGGGATTTTATGTGGTCCGTACCGTTCATTCTCCAGTCTCCCGCATCACAGCCCCCATCGTGCAGTTCTATGCTTGGCTCCCGTATCTGGCCTCTGGCATGGAGCATTACGATATTTTTGACACTGCGGCTTATCCATCCCACCGAAACATAATACTCCAGTATAACCTCAATACTCTCCCGTGGTATGTTATTAAGAAGGAATTCAATCCACCTAAGTATTGTTATTATGTTCTCCGGCGTACCGTCGATTTTCGAGAGAATCGGTTTCTCCGGGCCAAGGGGGTGGAGAATTGGTTGGGATTTATCCTTGCCGGGCCTCCCGGCAACAAGGATGCCGTCATCCCGTGAGGAAACTGCCGCCGAATTAATGGAGTCAGTATTTAGGGCACCATTAGCTGCAATATTATCCGCACCACCTATTTCTACCATCCGTAAAGAATCGGGCATGGCCTCATTAATTTCGGAAATGTTTGCGGGGGCACGGTCGGCCGGAGTGGGCTCCGGGTTCAATCCCAGTTCTTCAATCGAAATAAGCTCAATATCTGGGGGGAGTTCTTCGACACTACCGATATCATCCGAAGACTGCTCCGTTTCCCTCGTCATGTCCGGGGTGTTCATCAACGGTTTTTCAAGAGAATCAACAAATGGATTCATACTCCGTGAAACGATTTCGTATATTGACATGAGTTTTATGAGATTTTCCCTCATTTCCTCCATGGTCTCCAAATGCTCCCCACTCTCCCTTCTTAATGAATCGATAAGCGTTTCGAGCCTTGAAATCTTTCCCTCAAGCATTTCCAGTTTTTCAGCGACTTCATCCGAAACTTCGCCGGCGACCTTTGCCTCTCCTACATCCATGTCAAGCATCTCAGCAAGTTCTTTCTCCGTGGCGAGTTGGGAACTTCCCAAATCTATAGCCTCATCCTTACCGTCTTCAATAGCGGATTTTTTCACTCGCTTTTTTCTTACTCTTAACACCCGATTACCTCCTATTATAATATAGAAATATATCTAGTTGTGTAAACACTCGGCAAATACAGGTTCTCTTCCACGGTCGTTCCGGTTAGGGGAATTATTCTTATCCTGAGATGGCTCCCGGGAATAAGGTTCAGGTCCGTTGCATCACTATCCGTGCTGATTACGATTGTGAACATATCTTTTCTGTCCACCACAGACTCACTGCTTATTGAAGAATCGTCATCACTAATCGATTGGACTATGTATTTATGGGCAGTGCAGTCCGATGCCGTATTTCCAGACGAGTCATAAGAGAGTTCTGCCATAACATCTCCACTCGAAACAGTAATCAGAATATCGGATATGGATAATGCGCTGCTTCCGGCCTTCAGCCTTGCAGTTATTCGTATAACCTGAATGCTGTCCTGCGCATCGCCCGCCAACGAATCGGTATTCCTATCTCCGGTTATGGCCAGGATTTCCAGTCCGTTTGATATCTCCTTTCTTGCCATGTTACCAGTACTGGCAGCCTGTTGCTGCAGCCCACCCATGGTCTCCATCATCACTCCGGCAGCAATTACCGAGACTAAAATCATGCTGATAAATACTATCAGGGTGCCAATACCCATCTCTCCGCGTTCGTCTTTTGATTTTATTCTTCTCATTCAACCACCGGCTAACCTTGTATTGCTGTTTATTTTCGGTTTTGATTCTCAAAAGATGATACGAAGTCGGATTAAATATAACTGACTATTCGATTATCATGGATGATAACAGTCAAAAAAGAAATAAGGGGTAAGGGGTTTTTGCCTTATAACAGGTCTATATACCTGCCCTCTGCAAGTGTTTCCGGCATTGTTATATCCTCGATGGTGGGTGTTCCGTGATGCGGCATTATTTTCAGGTTAAGGCTGTCCATCGGACCGAGATCGATTCCTATGGCCGTGAGGTTGATATAGACCTTTACTACCGTGCCATAACTCATTATGTTCGCCACATCCGAGCTTCCGGTACCGTCAAAAGTCCCCTGCGGGTCTCTGAGGCAATCCACACTGAATAAAGTAGCTGTAGCATCGGAAGCGTCGCCTGCCACATATGTGCTCTCGCCTTCTCTGGCAAATAGAAGAGATGCCTGATCGTCAGCGCCCGTCACCTCAATCATCACATTATCCATGTCTATCGGTGAACTGCCGGCCGCAAGGGCAATCGTAACCTCCAGTATGTTCACTTTACTGGATAGGTTTGATGTGTCCGCGTAGTTATAACGGTCTCCGGCAATATTTCGTACAACGATGCTGTTAGACACCTCGCTTATGGCCTGGTTTCCAGTTTCCTGAGCCTGCTGCTGCAGAATTCCTGCGGTACTTATCAGTACGGATGCGGCTACCGCAGCCACCAGAACCATGGCAATGAACACTATCATGGTTCCGATCCCCATCTCTCCCTTATTGTTCAAGGGTCTCATTCTTATTTTTTTCATGGTTGTGTACCTCCTTTGTCTTTAAACCACCTTTTTTTGGTGATTTCAGGTATTCGATGCTCTCCTACATTCATATATCTGCTTATCCGATTATCATTATCAGTAAAGATAACATCCGTACAAAAAGTAGAGAATCCTGAAAAATAAAAGAAAAAAAGGGTTTTATCAGGATGTGAATGTCACATACCTGCCCTGGTCAAATATCTCTGGAATTGTTATCTCTTCCAGTGTCGGAGTGCCGTGAGGTGGCAAGAGTTTTATGTTCAGATGGTCCTGGGGCTCCACATGCATGCCTATTGCCGTGAAATTTATGTATAGTTTCACGATAGTTCCGTAGGACATGACATTTGCAATGTTGGAATCACCGGTTCCGTCAAATGTTCCTTGAGAGTCTCTGAGAGAGACCACGCTGAATGTAGTGGATGTTGCATTGCCGGCGCAACCTGCTTCGTAGGTTGTTTCTCCTTCCCTATCGAATAGAAGGGAGGCGTAGTCGTCTCCGTCACTCACGGTTACCAGTATATTTCCCATCCGGATAGAGGGGCTTCCTGACACAAGGCCAATGGTTACCTCAAGCACATTCACAGTGTCGGAGAGATTGGCCGTATCTGAGTAGTTGTAGCGGTCACCAACTATATTCTTAACGACAATACCGCTGGATACCTCTTCAATAGCCTGCCCTCCAGTCTCCTGTGCCTGCTGCTGAAGAAGCCCCGCGGTGCTTATAAGAACCGATGCGGCCACTGCTGCCACCAGAACCATGGCAATAAACACTATCAGGGTGCCGATTCCCATCTCTCCTTTCTCTTCCGTTTTCTTCCTGCTTACGCTCAATTTTCCTTTCATACATATTCCTCCGTTTCATCATCCTTAAAATCCTCGATTTTCTTCTGTATGAAGTAGTCCTTCATTCTTGTGCTCAGGGGGACATCGTGAACGAGTCTCCAACCGTTGCGTATTATGGGCCTGTCTTCCTTTTCCGGGGCGTTTACTTTCACCATTTTACCACCTTTTTCCATGTTCGATGGTTCTAATTACAATTGCAGGTTCATATACCCCTCTATGCCATTATCCTTCGTGAGTATCTGTTTTGATTATCGGAGGTGATAAAAAGACTCAGAATCTAATGCAATTGGAAAAAGATGGTCCGCTTCGAAAATCATGTTTACCAATACGGCCAGGGCCGCAGAGGAGAGGATTCTGTGCCTGACATGGTAGCCTGCGGCGTATATGGCCAGAAATGCGAAGAGATAGTGTATTAGCGGTGTCATCGTATAAGTATGGGGGGATAAGTAGTTAAAGTTAGACCGGAAAAAATCATTTGTGAGTATCAAAATTGATACGGATGATTATTATATCTCAAGGGTCTCGCCGTTAATCTTTTTGACAACCATTTTGGCCGTATCCAGATAGAAATAGACATTCCGTCCCCAGTTCCCCCCCACATCTTCTCCTTTCAGGGCAATATTCCTGCTTTTA
>JALTEL010000105.1 GCA_027073945.1 Caldifarciminota bacterium
ATGTGTTACTTGCACCGTTTCTACTATCTCTCCACACAACTATTCCCGAGTTGTCCAGATTTAATATTACTGAAGGCTGGTAGGATTGATTGCCTGTTGAGTCATTGTTAACCCTGAAGTCATTTTTGATAACACCGTTCTGTGCATATACGGATAAGACTCCAAAGACCATTAATATTGAAAGAGACTTTACAAAAGATAGCATAAAAACCTCCTTTTAATACGTATATTTTATATTACTGTGCACGTTTTGTCAAGTCTTCGTTATTAAAAAATATGCATTGTATGATGTGTAGCTATTATTTTGGATAATTGATAGGCACAACTTTTCTATTCACCGCACATACTTTAAAATTAATGTATGTCAAATATATTTTTAGAACTGCTTATTGTGCTATTCTGGGGTAATGGCAACAGTAGAGTAGTGGATTCCGCATCGGACCTTATAAAGACAAAGGAATATATACCGGCTGCATCCATGCTTTCCCCTTATGTTAAGGAACATCAAAATAACGGGAAGGCTGTATTTCTGCTGAGCCTTGCATACTATGACCTTGCATGGTGGGATAGTATAATTGCAATATCTGACAGGATTGAACAGAAGAAAAGTCCCGAATGGGCGGATGCAAACTTTATGCTGGGTATTGCATATTACAAGAAGTTTGAGCCTGCCTATGCCGTTAAATACATATACAATTCTGCAATTGACAGTGCAAGGGTAAAAAGGGCGTTTGATTGGTTGAAAAAATATTTTAATATTCCTAAATTAATGATGAATTTTAATGATATTGACGATGAAAAACCTGTTGGGATTTTCAATTCAACGGATAATATAAAGGCTGTTGGCGAGTTCAGAAAAGGACTGTCTATGGGACTTATGAATAGTAATATTAAATTAAAACTCACGGATAAAAGTGACAACCCTAATATATCAATTCTCGTAGGGCCATATCTCTCGCAGCAATGCACAGGTTGTGTGGTGAATGTCTTTAAAGCTTTTCGGCCCGTACTCTGTCCGCTTGCGGAGGATGTGCGCATACCTGTTTTAGGTCCTTTTGTTCCGTTAAACAGGGAAATAGGGCTTGAACTTGTAAAAGGAGTTGATTATTTTTCGGGTAAGCTTGGGTATCTGAATTACGGGATTATGTATGATTGCAAAGATCCTATTGCAGTTTCAGGCTTTAAATTACTCAAACAGGTAATTTTAGCATATAACGCTAATATATCAAGGGTAATTCCATTTACCAAAGATTCTACATATGTACTCGCAGAGCTGGATAGTTCGGATATTGAACAGCTTGATGTTTTGTTTGTTCTTGGCAGGACGGATTTTACCCTGACGGTATTCACATCCATGAGAAGGGAATATCAGGATATCCCCATTTTTGTGTTTTCAAGATGGAAATCCATAACAGTTAGACAGAATTTAACAGTACTTGATAGTATATATTTTGCAGCACCACCTTTTAAAAGGAATGACCTTCTCAAACTGGAAGAAGACAAGTACGATTTTTCCTCAAGATACAGTGATGTAAATGGAGTACCTCCAACATTTTTTGCATTGCGGGGATATGATGTTGGGAAAATACTCTCTAAAATATACATGCAAAATGAGCAATTAAGCGCTGCGGATTTCTGGAATAAACTGTACAATATGCAGTATTATAATGGTATTTCTGGAAATTTTGTTTTTAGAGATGATATAAAACTATTGAAAATGTATATGTTTAAAAATGGGAAAATAACAGAATACAAGGAGGACTGAAATGGCAAACAAAAAAAATAAGAATAAAGATATTAAAAAGGGAGAGCGTACACAGAAGGAGAAAAAAGAAGCAGTGAGAGAGAAACCGGAAAGGTTACCTTACGGAAAAAACGCTTATATTGTTCAGGCGATTGGGCTTGTTGTGGGAATTATCGGGTTTGTGCTTGTCGGCATTGGCGAAATAACCATATCGGTTATACTGCTTGTTTTGGGATTTGTCATTCTATTACCTGTGGGATTGTGGATGAGGGGGAAAAAGAAAGAACAAACTAACGATAAAAGCGCCTTTCCACAATAATCTGCTCAACAGCTTTAGGCACGAAGTTTGTAATAGAAAGTCCCCTTTTTATACGGTTCCGTATCTCTGTTGAGGAGATTTCAATAATTCTCCTGTTTACAAATAGAACTCTGGACAGATACGATGATTTTATTTTATTTTCGTTTCTCTTTAAAACAACAATTTGAGCCTTGTCGAAAAGAATTTCAGGTTTATACCAGTTGTCTATATCCAGAAATTGGTCTTCGCCAAGTATAAAATACAGGTCGCGTTCAGGGAATCTCTTTTTGTATTCGTCAAGTACAAGGGCGGTATAGCTTGTAGGTAATTTAATCTTCCTTTCAAAGTCAGAGGCTTCAAGTTGTTCATAATCCGAAAGAGCCCTTTTTAAAAGTTCGTATCTGCTGTTGAAATCAAGAAAAGTTTCCTTGTGCGGAGGGGTATAACTGAGCATGAAGATGATTCTGTCAAGTGATAAATTGTCCATCACATCATTTGCCAGTATTAAATGACCTATGTGCACAGGGTCGAATCTTCCCCCTATTATCCCGAGTTTCATTAATCCTGTCTTTGTATTCTTATTATATATTTTTTAAAGTGAGCAGGGACATTTACAGGATTAACAGAAGTTATGATTTGCTTATAGGCCTTTCCCCTAACTTTTTGGATTCCTGCTTCAAAAATTCTAGCGGTTTCATCTCCCTGAGTATCAGGGTAACGTTTATGAATTAAATCAATATAAATCTCTGCTGCTCTGTATTTTTTCATATTATAATAAGTTTCTACAATATAGGCTAATTTTATGGATTTCTTCTGTTTTATTAAGTCGGAAAGTCTGTTGAATTGATGCAATATGGTATCATTGGCGTTGTTGTATTCTTCTTTGAATTCTGATATCACACTTAATGCACTGTCAAGAGCGGTTTGCTCCCTCTGGGGTCTGGGAGATTTTAAATAATAACTGTAAGCTAAATAGTAATATGCATCTTTTCTGTAATTACTATTTGGAAAATTATCTATAAAAAATCTGAATTCAGTTAAGGCATCTTCAAGTTGTCTGTTCTTAAAATATGACATGGAAAGGTAATATTGAGCATCATCTGCATATTGAGATGTGGGAAATTGATAGACAAAAGTCTGAAAAAGCGCAGCGGATTTTCCCCACTTTTTGTGTTTGTAATAACTCATTCCCTTTGCAAACATGGTTTGCGGGGTTTGCTGTGAAAGTCTGGTGGTTTTTCTCATTGTACAGGAAAAGAATATAAGAGATACGGGTATAATTAGCTTTTTTATCATTTGTTCTTTACTTCCAGAAGCTTAATCAAGGCATCTGCGAATTTGCCTGCATATTGCGGCCCTTTTGCCGTTACAATTCTGCCATCCGTTACCACAGGAG
>JALTEL010000106.1 GCA_027073945.1 Caldifarciminota bacterium
CTTATATCAATTATATCAACTCTATTTTTTTGTGTGAATATATACGGCTTCATTTTGGGATTCCACCTCTTTCTCTTATGACCAAAATGCACTCCAGCGTCCAAAAGGTCTTTAACCGTTACTGGAATCATATTAACGTTTGGAGAACTGAGGCGATCTTCTTCTTTTGCTCTTTCCATATTTCATCCTCTCCTTTTCTCTTGGGTCTCTTGAAAGCATTCCATACTTTTTTAAAACATCTAACAGTGAAGGGTCATGTACAACAAGAGCCTTTGCAAGCGCCAATCTCACAGCGCCTGCCTGACCGGACTTGCCTCCCCCTTCAACCTTTACAACAATATCAAAATCCGAAAGTTTGGATGTCACCTTAATAGGCTCCATAGCAGTTATAACAAGGTCATCCCTCCTGAAATAATCGGAAGGCCTTTGTCCATTTACGTAGAATCTGCCCCTGCCATGCTCCTTTAATCTCAATCTTGCCTTTGCTCTTTTTCGGGTGCCGCTTACAAGAATTATATTCTTACTCTCTTCCATCGTACCTCCTTAATTAATAGTTAAAATATCAATTTTATTCGGTTTTTGTGCCTGGTTTTTGTGTTCAGAACCAGCATAAACTTTGAGCCGCTTCAGCATTCTCGTGCCAAGCTTATTCTTTGGAAGCATTCTTTTAACTGCCAGTTTTATAACCCAGTCCGGATGTTTCTCAATCATCTGTTTGAATGTTCTTACCTTCAACCCGCCAGGATATGTGGAATGGCTGTAATACTTTTTATCTTCGAATTTCCTGCCCGTTAGTTTTACCCTGGCTGCATTAACTACAACTACAAAATCTCCGGTGTCTATATGATAAGTATAATAAGGTTTTCTTTTCCCCGAAAGCAGCAGAGCCACCCTTGTGGCAAGGCGTCCAAGCGGAATATTGGAAGCATCCACAAGGTGCCACTTTCTCTCAATATCATTTTCATTTGGCAAAAAAGTTTTCATAAAACATACTCCTTCTGTTGTAGATTTAAATAATAAAGCATTGCAAACGTTTTTTCAACAAATACCTGTTTAATTATCCCAAACAAAATCAAAAAGGACTTGGGTTGTTAAGTCCGTATTTGAGACATACTAAAAATCCGTTTTGCTTTGCGTAATATGCTTTATGATTATATGCTCAACTGCCCTGAATGGCAGGGCGATGTTCCCTGTCATAAGACTGTTTATACGCCGAATGCCTTTCGTTTGCATGCTCAGGTCTATTTTAAGGGGTATTGACTTTTCAATTGACCATAAAGCTCTACCCTTCACTGTACCTGAAAACTTCAGATGGATATCGGATACATTGATACTCTTTAACCTATTTACTCTTATGTGACCTCTGCTTTTAATAACAGCCAAGCTATCAGGCATATTATACAAAATCCTGTACTGCATATCCGAGGTAAGACCATGCTCATTGTAGTTTCTCCTCCACTTACCCTTGTTTTGACCTATTTTTGAAGGATAAAAACCAAAGAACAAATCTATAATATCCATGATTTTCGAAGAATAGTTGTCTTCATAATAGGATGGGATTGATATCTTCAGAACAGTACCATCAATTAGCAGTTTGACCGCAATATTAGCCCCTTTTAGTGTACTGCTATTTTCCCAATGCCTTTTGTCAATGGTAATATTCAATATTCTAAAATGTGTGAAAACCGTGTCTTTTATAACCGTATCCACTTTTAGTTCAAACAGCATGTGAAGGCTTGTAATCCGGGATGTTCGAATTTTTTGAACTTTTACATAACTCGTAACACTATCTATGACTTTGTATCTATTGGTTTTACCCTTTTTAAACCATGGATTAACACCAGGTACTTGCCCTGAAATAGTTCGCCTATACGCACACCCTGCAAACAGAAAGAGTAGAACAAAAGCTCTATACCAAACTGGCTTTAATCTGTACAATGCCTATTTCTTAAGTACCAGAAACTTACCTGTTTTCTCCGTATTGTTATAACTTAGTTTTATAAAATATACCCCTGGTTCCATATTTTCAAGTTTAATGATATTCCTGTAAGTCGCCTTTATGTTTCTGCTTTTCACTTTACGGCCGGCGATATTATAGATTTTATAGGAGAATTTCTTTACATTCACAGCATAGAGAATCAACTCGCCTCTGTTTAAAATATTGCTTTTCAAGAACACCGACCCGTCTACATCGCGACTATCAGATTCTTTTACACCCGTGATATCAAAATCAATTCCTGTCGTTTCCCCGGACGTGACAGATACGGCCTGTGCGCCATTAGGTATGGAAAAAGGCATCGGTGTTTTGTCAATATCCGTATAATGGAATACATTGGGATACCACAGGCCATAAGTTGCAAGATAAACATAATAATTTCCCGGTCTAAGACCTGTCAGAGTATAATGGGAATCATAATCCATATCAAAAGCGCTTACAGGGTATCCTTCGCTATTTATTGCAATCAATGTGAATGATGTGTTGGTAAGCGGAGTCGTGCCCGCGTAAACATCTCCGCTTATAGCAAGGGCTGTTTGCGACACTCCGATGCTATCCAGCGAGACAATGGAATCTACATAGGCATTGACAGAATTTGCACTGCTGAAATCAGCCGAGTTATTATAAAATTGGAATTGGTACCTATTTAAGTTTTCAGTAATATCTGCAAATCTGTCTTTGTAGGAATACGGAAGTACAAGTACCTTATATGCACCAGGTAGTACAGGGCTGAATATGGATTGCCCGAATGAATTTTGTCCATCTACCATATCTACATTCTTTCCGTTACTATCAAGTAAAATAGGGATAAATGGAGCTCTGTCGCTGCCTATGGGCAGACCGGTTGACGCATCGACAATCTTGAGGGATATTCTGCCTCCATCAGCAATTTGAAAGCTCACATTAACACTGTCTCCTATGTTAGGAATCAGGACAGGCGTCGCATTTTCCCATGAATAGGCATTGTCATACCATTCATCAAGCGAGAAATTGTGACTGTCATTGCTTAAAGGATGCGCTTCTATCTTATAGCTGCCCTGTGGAAGGTTATGGAATACAAAATACCCGGCGGTGTCAGTCTGCACGTTGTTAACCTCTGTGTTTGTATTGGCATAGTAAAGCCTAACATCACAATTTGCAGGATTACTTGATTGGTCAGTAATTGTACCGGAAAGTATCCCTGTATATCCTGAATAATCAAAATCTATATTGTACGTGGTATCCCCTGTTACAACACCGACATAATCCGCTCCGTCCTGATTAAAACTGCCTTTATACCACAGTGTAAGGCCTATATCCGTTGGGTACATTGAAACCTTATAATTGCCTGTTGCGAAATCGGTTCCTGTTGCATAAACACCATCTGCCAAACTGCTGCCTGTTATACCACCTGCAAGGTCTCCCAGTGAGTCATAGACATCCACGTAATACGCTCCGTTATACCCCCAGCCGTCGGTGCCGGTTATAACCCCTGTTATTGCTCCTCCCCTTGCAAACGAAAAATTGATACCACTGGTGGTATCTCCACTTGTTACAGCTATCGGGTCTGCGCTGGCAAAATCAGGTTTGTTGTTGTACCATTCTCCAATAAACTGCAGAGGGTCTATATAAAGCTTGTATGAGCCCGTACCAAGAGAAGACAGTGTATAAACAGCTGTTGATGTGTCGTAATTGAAGTCTCCCCATAGCCACTCCCCGGTAGTAGCATCCATTAATACAAAACTGGGATACGGGTCTTTGACACTGTCACCTGCAACATCTGAGGCAAGCACACCCTTTATAACTCCGTTACCCGATGTAATCTGATGCGTAAGATACATAGTATCCAGCATTATGCTGTCGTGCGCACCTATATTGAGAAGAACGGCACCAAACCAATCGGATGAGTTTCTGTAAAACATATCCTGATAATCGGATACATATTCTTTTATCTTGTAAGCTCCGGGATTTATGCCTTGAATTTCATAAGAACCGTCTGTGGTATCAATCAACAGAGGTTTCCATGTGAAAACTTTTGCAATTGTATCAATAAGCACCAGGGAACCGCCGGTTGAGGTTACGGCAGATGCTGTTGCCGCATCATAAAAATGCCCTGTTAACTTTGCTCCCTGCGGTATGGTGAAATTAAGATTACTAACATTGCCCATGACACCTATCACCTCTGCACTGTCAATACTAAAACTGCCCCCTGCTGCCGTATAATAAACTGTAGGGTAAAGGTCACCTCTGGCAACAAGCACATATTTACCCTCATTAATCGTATCTGCAAAACTACCCTGAGGGTCCGGATATACTATATTGTACATATCACCGGTATAAGCATCGTAAACGTCAATATAAAGTCCTGCCACTATTACACCGCCTGTGTCATCATGGACAGTACCGCTTATGATATACTGCGGAACATTCTTCTGCTTTTTTTGAGCAACCTTACTTAAAACCTCCGGCAAGCGCATTCCATGAGAAGTGAGTTTACTTACAACTTCTTCCCTTCTGGTAATCCTCGCCTTTATGGAAGGACTGCCAATTTTTATTGTTGAGGCTATTACCACATAGACTATTAAATTCATAAGATACCCCCTTTCTATAAGTTGTAAAAATTATACACCCATTTTTATGAAATTTCAACTATAAGATAAATTTAAAAACACACAATCGGCAAAAATTTGATGAATAACTCTAAAATCCGTTGCAACAACAAGCCGACTCTTGAATCATGAATACTGACGAATTCTCTCGGCTCTCCTTTTCAAAAGCTCGGCAAGTGTCAGCGTATTTAATACATGCTGGGCTTCAAGCCATCCCCTTCTGGCAACAAAAACTCCCAATTCCATCATCCACAACTGCTCAATCTGATGAGAATCACTTCCTATCGTTATTCTGGCGCCCAATTCTTTTGCTCTTTTTGCCCATATATCATTCAAATCAAGTCTGTCATAATAGGCATTTATCTCAATTGCCTTACCCGTCTCCGAAACCCTGTGGAGCACTTTATCAAGGTCCACCATGTAACCCTGTCGCTTTGATATCAACCTGCCCGTGGGATGAGCAATGGTATCCACATAAGGGTTTTCCAGCGCCTTCAAAATTCTGTGAGTTGTATCCTCCTGCTTTTTCCATCTGTGGATGGAGGCAACGACAAAATCAAGTTCTGCAAGTACCTCATCAGGATAATCAAGGCTACCGTCCGGCAGAATATCAACCTCGGTACCTTTAAGGAGTATTTTCTTTCCCAGTTCTTCATTGACATTATCAATTTCTCTGTTACGCTCTTTCAATCTATCAATGCGCAGTCCGTTTGCATAATAGGCCGCTTTTGAATGGTCGCAAACAGCAACATAATCATAACCCATTTCCATGGCTTTAACAGCTATTTGCTGCAGACTGGCAGTCCCGTCAGAATACAGAGAGTGCACATGTAGGTCCCCTTTTATATCCTCCAGTTTAATCAGACGGGGCAAATTGCCCGAGAGTGCAGCCTCTATCTCACCTCTGTCTTCGCGCAAGCATGGGGGTATGTAATCCATGCCCATTATTTCATAAATCTCATTCTCATTACGGCCGGCAATCTTCTTTCCATTCTTAAAAGCACCGTATTCGGATATTCTTATATTTCTCTTTCTGGCAAGCGTTCGTAGATGTACATTGTGCTCCTTTGAGCCTGTAAAATACTGCAAAGCCGCTCCAAAGGACTCAGCATCAACAACCCGCAGATCCACCTGAATCATATTTTCCATTACAACCGAGCCTTTTGTTTCTCCCTCTGCAAGTACTCGTGTAACACCCTCAAGATTGACAAAATCACGGATAACTTCTCCACTTCTATCACTGATGCAAAGTATATCTATATCTCCCACTGTTTCTTTCTTTCTCCTGAATGAACCGCAAACTTCAAATTCGGATACCCTTTTGTCAGATAAAAATATCTTTCGAAGGCGCTTCACAATAGGATAAACAAGTCCGATGGGAATTCTCTCCTGCAGCTTTCCAAAAAGTTCTATTGACTTTAAGATGTTTTCTACCTTCTTTTTTCCCATACCTCTGAGCGCCTGGAGCCTGCCATCTGTGGCCACTTCAACAAGGTCACTCAAATCTCTGACACCCAATTTGTCATAGGCAATTCTCAGTGTTTTCGGTCCCACTCCCTGAATATTGAGCATTTTAAGTATTGTGTCGGGAACTTTTTTCTTAATCTCATCATACTTTTTAAAACTTCCTGTCTTAAAGTAATCCTCCATTTTTTTTGCAATATTCTCCCCTATACCGGGAATTTTAACAAGTCCATCATATCCGTTTTTTTCATAGTATTCTCTTATATCTCCCGGAAAACTTTCAAGCAATCTTGAGACTTTTCTGTAGGCGGCAATTTTAAAAAAATTCTCCCCGAGGAATTCAAGTGCATCCGCAAGCTCATGGAACATGTCGGCAAGTCTTTTATTATCGCTCATTTCTAACTCTAATCAATCAAGAAGGCGCATGCTTCAAGATAAACATCGTCGCAAGCCCCAGATATGTCAGAAGCCCCAGAACATCCACAATAGTGGTTATCAAAGGGCTTGAAGAAACCGCAGGGTCAATGTGAATCTGCCTGAATAGGACAGGCAGCATAATGCCCACAAGATTTGACAGAATAACAACAGCAATCAGAGATAGACCCACAACAAGGGATATGGGCGCGGATTTTGATACAAAAAATGCGATTAAAAAGGCAGTTATACCCAGTGGAATGGAAATAATAAAAGATGTGAAAAGTTCTTGTATCACAACTTTTATTATCTTCTTATACTCAATTTCACCAACTGCAAATGCCCTTACAATCAGCGTAACAGCCTGTGAGCCGACATTACCACCGGAATCCGTCAGCATTGGTATAAAAAATGCAAGTGCAACAATAGCAGACAGAGTGTGCTCAAAGGTTTTGATAACCGAACTTGATAACACTTCTGCCAAAAGCAGGCCTATGAGCCATGGTACTCTTTTCTTCACACGCTCAAACAGATTCAGCCTGAAATATTCTTCCTCAAGATGTGGGGCTTCCATTGCAGCCATCTTGTATATATCCTCGGTTGCCTCTTTCTCCATAATATCTATTACATCATCGACAGTTATGATACCGAGAAATTTGAGCTCCGAATCCACAACGGGAAGGGCAATAAGGTCATATTTTTCTATGAGTTTCGCAGCCTTTTCTCTGTCTTCCATTGCCTTTATGTAAATCGGATTTTTTTCCATGATATCCCTTACAAACTTTTCACCCCGGGACAGCACAAGGGACTTAAGAGTCACCTTTCCAATCAACTTATTTTTGTTGTCCACGACAAAAAGGTCATACACGGTTTCAACATCATCCGCCACGCTTCTTATTCTTTCAACCGCCTGGTCAACTGTCATGTCTTCGGACAGATTCAGGGCATCAGGGGTCATTGCATGACCCACGGAATCGAGGGGATAATTCAAGAGTAAAAGCGTTTCATCCCGCTCTTCACGAGGGAGCATCAACAAAAGCCTTTTAACCACTTCAGCCGGTAGTTCATCAAAAAATCTTGTTCTGTCATCAGGCTCAAGTTCTTTCAAAATATCAATGAGTTCTTTTTTTGTCAATGAATTTATAAGCTCTTCGGCTTCATCCGGATACAGTTCGGAAAAGACCTCACTTCCGACATCGGTTTCAAGAAGCCTGAATATTATGGCCCGCTCTTCCGGTTCAAGCTCGGGTGAGGATATCAAATCCGCAATATCTTGAGACTTCAATGTCTTTAAAAAATTTTTCAGACCCGCAAAATCTTTATTTTCTATATGCTCTTTTATATCCGGAAGCAGTATGTTCTTTATGTCAAACAAATTTTATTTACCAACAAAAAGTTTGTACATATTCGTTATCAAAGCACCACTTCCATTGCCCTGCAGTGTCGGATTGTCTGGCACTGATTCCGGACCGTCATAGTGGTCACCACCTGCTACAATAGCGACTATTTTTATACTGGCACCAGCAGGGGACGTACCTCCAAACAGGAGATTAAGCGGAATAGCTGCCTCAACAGCTCCCGGACTACCGGCAGTGAGTGTGGAAGCCATTTCAATGCTGCCCATTATATCGGTTGTTGTGTAATCCAGGTTGATTCTTCTTGCTCCGGAATCACCCGTCTGTTGTGCAAGCACATATTGAGGAGCGGACGTGTCTGGGAATGTAAACAACCTCGGATAGAAATCAATGGAATCGGCATTGGTTGTACCAAAACCTGCAAGGCTGTCCGCATGTATATAAACGAGTACAACATTATAATCGTTTATCTCTGCGGCAATTCCGATATACAAGGTGTTATTTATTATCTTTGCATACAGCGAGCCAAGATCGCCATCGGAACCCCATTTACTATCACCCAGCGTATCATAAACAGCACAGGTATCCCAGTCCGACAGATTTCCGTCAACCACAATATTATTCATCTTTACAAGACTGATATTTACTGTAGCCGTGTCGTTGTTCACAACCACATCACTTATGGTGTCAGGCGCATAACCCTGAGCACTGGCTATGAGTGAATATGTCCCATTGGGAATATTGGTAAGTGTATAGTTTCCACTGGCCGTATCGCTTTGAGTGCTTGTCACCTGTGCCCATGTGTTATCAAAAAGCTCAATAAGAGCCGAAGGGAAAGGCGCAGCGGGTACATTGGAGAATGAAACCTTACCTGTAACCGCCCCACCTGGAGCCGCATAAAAGGATATGCTGTAATACATTGTTTGTTCATTAAAAGTGAATTTCCAGAATCCGGGTTGAGTAATCGGCCCTGCGCTGATGTGATTGCCTGTTCCGCCGTGTAGCAATTCGGCGTAACCGGAAAGCCCCGTATCAGCACCCTCGGTTCCAAAAGCGATGTCCCACGAGCTATTGGCAACAAATTTAAACATTATACTGTCTTTCTGTCCCCCAAAATACTGAAGTTTTTGCCATGTCCAGTCTGATACAAGCTGCATACCCGTGCCCTCTATATCATCCAGATTCCAGAGATTAAAATCACCAACAAGCTGCATGGAGTTGTATGATGTTTTGTATTCCTGACCGGACGGTATAAGCGATGGTCCGGGCTCTTTTTTAGCACAGCTAAGAAATATTAATGCCATGGAAATAAACAGATAAAAACCCTTCATATCAATCAACCTCCTTTTATAGGCTTGTAAAAGCGGAATGTATAATAAACTGATATCAAATAAAATGGGATTAATTCCCTTCTTTTTCCATACATCTTTGCAGAGTAAATTCCCAGAAAAATAAAAAACAGAGGCAGGAAAGCAAACAGAGGAGCTATGTATAACATAAAATTTCTTACCATTGGCATTTTTTGAGCAAGTATAAAAAGGATTCTGGCAAATATAAAAACAAGAGCGGCCATAAGAAACAACATAACTCTGAGAATATCGTTACAACGAACAGGATTATCTTTCACCAAAACCCAGTAACCTGCAACTATGAAAGTTGATAGCATAATTGAAACTACGATTAATATCCTATACAAACGCAACATTATCTTACTCTCAAGAGAGAGTTCTGATAGCCTCCACTTGTCACAGTTTCCGGATTTGAAGGGTCAAGATACCATGTCTGCCCGTTGACCACATACTTGTATTGATAGCTCCCTGATTCAAGACTCAGAACAACTGACCATATCCCGTCATGAGCCTTTTTGTCACCATGTGTGCCATCATCGTACATCCTTCCAATATGGGGATTGAAGACACCATCCTGTGTGCCGCACCATCTGTTAAAATCTCCGGCAACATTAACATACTTTGCGTAGGGCGAGTAAAATTCAAACATTATGCCACCCTGAACTTCATGCGGCTGCGGCAATCTTGGTTTAACCTGTCTCATAACTACACATCCTGATACCATTAAAATGGATATTAAAAATGCAATTCTGCCCATATTTTAACCTCCTTTATGCTGCTCAGGCCATCCTCACCTGAAACCATGGCATTACCAAGACCTTTAAAATCATTTTTTAGCATATCTTCGGTTATGCCGTTATCCGTGAGATATTCTCTTCTTGCTCTGTATTCGTCCCTCAAGTTCAGGGGCCTTTTGCCATAACCTACGAGTAACCTCGCATTGCGAGATAGATTGTAAGACAACTCAAGATATTTATCAAGAAAATCATTGTCAACCTTAAGATAGCTGCTTTTTACATGGAAATAACGTATGTCTGTAGAAAGTACAAATCTTTTCACGGGTATTTTCATAACATAATCAATTTCATCACTTCTTGGATTCTGATTTAAGGCATATCTCGCTGTTTTAAAAGCAAGCTTTGTATATATGCGCCACACAGGAACAAAACTTACGAAACTTGAGAACTCCATTCTGTGCCTGTATCCAAGCAGTGGATAGCTGTTATATGCAAGCCTTGCAATTTCCAGATTGTCAAATAACGCATTCCATGTCGTATTGGTAGAATCGGCATCTTGCGAATAGTAAGAGATACTTATACCATATGCACTATCAGGATTGATAAATTCGCCATGCAGCGTTGAGAAAGCAATCTTATCTCCGATCTCGCTTTTGAACAACCTGTCAAACTTGTGCTGTTCCAAATCGAAATAAGTTTTGATTCCGCCCTTTTCTATACCCATCCTCATTTTAGAGAAGTTTGACCTCGGCCATTTTCTGCTCGTTTGAACCCAATTTGTCTTTGTGCCGTCCACATCATACCAATCGGCTCTTCTTACCGTATTCCCTCTTAAAAACTGCACATATGCCGTTACCGGACCTTTATAGGAGAGGTCCCCTGCATAAAGGTATATATCCGTATACGTATTAAAATGCAGATAGGTGCTGCTGTCAACAGTTTCACTATCTGGACTTATTACCTGATAATCCACGGAACATCCGTGATTTATCCTGTAAGTAGCCCCAAGATTGAATTTCCAGAACTTTTTATTAAGTCTGACATATCCTATGTCTTCACCTGAATTTATGTTATTTGCATAGAGAAGATAGATATTGCTGAA
>JALTEL010000107.1 GCA_027073945.1 Caldifarciminota bacterium
TCTTTATACTTTATAATTACCACGTTATGAGAAAAACTTTCTATTTATTCTTATTATTAACGTTGCAAGGGGCTTGCTCCGAGATACCCTCAAAACCTGCGCCAAATAACCGCAATACAGGTATATTACCCGTATTTGAAGTTTTCGGATACGCAAGGTGCTCAAACTGTCCCATTGCAGACAGAGCAGCTGATTCCTTAAAATCCATGTACGGTGATTCTGTTGCAGTTATAGAGTATCACATGCATCTTTTAGGCGACACTCTGAGCCCTTCGGATATAGATAAAAGAGTGAACTTTTACAATATAGGCAACTCTGCTCCGATAACCTTTATAAATGGTTTGTACGAAATTGAGGGTGCATCGGATTCAATGTTCCATAATTTTCAATCTTATTTTATGTCGCTTAAGCCCACAGACGATTCGGTTGGACTTTCGAGCATAGACACCATAACATCCGACAGCATATATATAAATATTGATATTGACAGTAGCGCCTATTACTACATAGATTCTTATGATTCAATAATCACAATACTTACCGAAGATTCCATTGTTTTTAAACAAACAGGGGCGGCTGATACTCTGTACAATAATGTGGTGGTAGCGCTTAATATCAACAGCGCGCATTTTCCGTATACCATTGTTTTTAACAGGGCATTTTTAAAGGGAAAGACCTTTATCGCCTTTTTACAGAATTTTAGAGACAAAAATATAATATCAACCACTCAAAGGAGGTTTTGAAATGCTCAATTTAATGCTTATGCTTTATGCTCTCACATTATCCCCGATAGACAACCCTGTGGTAACCATGGATACGTTGGGTTTTCAATCAATAAGCTGTCAAATAGTCAACGGGGATACTGTGGCAAATACATATATATTATGGATACAGAGAATCTCATCTCCGTCTGACCTGTCTATTTCTCAATGCTTCGGGGGTATGTGCCATAATACGGATACTGATACGATTTCCATGGCTGCCAATGAAACGGATACGATCCTGCTTGATTTTTACGGAGGCAGCGACACAGGGAATATACAAATCTATTACACTGCTTATGATGTAAAAAACACATTTAAAAGAGACTCTTTTCTGATAACAGGGTATGTGCCTGTTCAGGAAGATAGGCAAAAGCCCGGCCCCAACTCTGATGTATGGTATAACAACGGTTATTTGTTCGGCGGGAATATGAAATCTCTATTTATTTTCGATATAAACGGACGAGAGGTCATATCAGAAAACTTAACTCCGGGCACATCCAGGGTCAAAATGCCTGCAAGTTTACACAGAGGTGTTTACATAGCAATGATAGAGACACCAGGAGGTATAAGGCTTCTAAAATTTGCAAAGGAGAAATAGCATGCACATATTACTGACAATTGTATTTTTAGGTTCATTTCCAATAAAACAGGTTCAGACACTTTCGAATAAGACAATCTTACTCGACACGGTAAAAACTCCGATTTACATCAGTTTCTGGGCATTCTGGTGCAAACAGTGCATCAAAGAACTTGACAAAATTAACAGGATAAAAGACACAATAGGACTTGGCGTGATTTCTATAAGTGAAGATGGAGAAAGGAAAAAAATGAGGGTAATTTCCTTTGCAAAAGGTAGACAATGGGCATTCCCTGTTGTACTGGATAAAAACCAGTCGTACATGAAAAAATTCGGTGTAGTAGCTCTACCCTCAAGTTTCCTCTTTGATAAAAACGGGAATATTATACACAAATTTACAGGGTTTTCCCCAGAAGATAAAAAGATACTCATAAGAATCGTAGATAGTCTTAAAAATGCAAACAGCAGCGATACTACTACTTCTCCTCAGTAATCTGCAATCCAGCACAAGCGGGGAATACTGGTACTTCAATAAAGATAAAAGCGAACATTACGAAACAACAGGAAACATAACTTACAGCAAAAATAAATTCAATTTCATGCTTGATTTTATAATTCAACAGGATATACAAAATACTGCAAGCTTGTTTGTTATAAGGCCATCCTTTCAATACACAGGTCATTTGATTTCATTTAAGGTAGGTAATTATAAAAAGGTCATGGGGAACGGATTAATACTGAATGAAACAGACAATTCGGCATTTAAAAGATATGATTATTTACAGGGGGGAGAATTTAGTTTGCACGCCCTCAAATTCATAAGCATATCCGCATTTTCGGCCATACCATTTAACATAGACTTCAATGGCAGGGATTATTATTACAAAAATGACACGACCGACATATTGAGAGGCATGTCAACTTCCATATCCTTGCCCGCCAGAATCAATGGCGAATTTGCATATGTCAGAAACAATACCAGACAGATGCCCTCTACAAAATCCTTCTCCGAGATTTTCGGAACTACATTGAGTTTAAATACCAGCTTGCTATCTGTCAGCACAAGCCTTACAAAAAGACTGGGAGTTAACCCTGTTCTGTACAAAAGAAGCAAAGGTAACGGTGCATATGCAAGCCTGCGATTTGGCAGCGGGGAGGAGGCATTATTACTTCAATACAGTTACTATGATTCTATCAATTTTTTCGGATATAACCTGCCACCGACTCCCTTGCACAAAGAACTATTGATAACAAACGCCAATAACGAACAAGGAGGCAGTATCACCCTGTATCTGTCTCCATCTTCTATGTTTAGTACGGAAACAGGATTGGGACGCATGAATAACATCAAAGCCACTACCTCGGATGAGAAAAGCTTTCTGGAATTGTATCAGATAATTGATTACTCTTCAAAAAACGGTAATTCTTACATACATACAAAAATAGGTATGGAAAAGGGCATGAGAATCGAGCCTGAATACACAAATCTCATTGACAAATACATACAAACCACTATCTCAATTACAGCACCTCTTCAGATGGACATAGATGCAACCGGACACCTTTTCAATCAGGATGAATCTCCATATAAATTGGGGGAGTTCGGGCTGACATATTATGCCAATGAGCATTTCAACATAAGTGCCGAGTTTGAAAAGTGCACAAAAAAAATAGGCAGATTCAATTTTGAAGACACATGGCCTTCTGTATTGTTCACATATAGATGGAACGGAAGTCAAATACAGTTATTTTACGGCAGACAAAGAGGTGGTCTTACCTGCTCCGGCGGAACATGCAGAATAGAGCCGAGTTTTGAAGGAATGAAACTTCTAATACAAAAATCTTTTTAGCATAACACTCTAAGTGCAAACATCGTATATTGCTGTGCATCCATTACAATACATTACCCCGGCAATGAAAGAGTAATTTTCTCTATGTACTGCTTGCTATCCCCTCTTCCTCAAAATTAGAGTTTACCGAAGTATCCTGATTATATTGTTTCATAACGATTTAACCTCCTTTTATGTGCCAGTTTTTGTTCTTATGAACCTCCTCAAGCTGGTTGTACAATTTTAC
>JALTEL010000108.1:0-188 GCA_027073945.1 Caldifarciminota bacterium
TGTTCTGGCTGCCTGCCCGATCTATGACCCGGAAAGGAACATTATCGGCTGTCTTTACGGCGGCAAACTTCTTAATCACAACAATGCCATTGTTGATAAAATCAAGAAGGTGATTTTTTCAGATGCTGTTTTTTCAGGCAAGGATATTAGCACTGTAACTATTTTCCAGGATGATGTGAGAATCGCGA
>JALTEL010000108.1:198-3416 GCA_027073945.1 Caldifarciminota bacterium
AGACCGGGCATTCGTGGTCAACAACTGGTATATCAGTGCCTATGAACCGATCTATAACTCCAGAAGCGAACCAATAGGCATTTTATATGTTGGGGTTCTCGAGAAACCGTTCATTGATTTCCGTAAACACGTTGCTTTAGTTCTGATAATCACTTTAATCTTGGGTAGTTTTTTGGCCTTCCTTGCCGCTTCCTACTGCGCCCGCAACTTCTCCAGGCGCATCGCGGGTATGGAAGGTCAGTTGCAGCAAGTGGCCGAAGGGCATCTGGAAACAGAGGTTCCTATAACCGGCAACGATGAAATCGGCCAGTTGGAGAGTTATTTAAACCAGATGATCAAAGCCCTGCGTGACCGTGATGTTTCTATTAGACAACTTCACAAAGATTTGGAGAATAAAGTTGCCCAAAGAACCGCTGAAATTGAAAAGCGTAACCAGGAATTAACGGAAATGAAGCACCATCTGTTAGAGATGATGGAAGATAAAAAGTTCATTAATGCTCGTCTGGAAGAATCACTGGCCCATCTTAAACAGGCACAGCAGCAGCTTATACGTTCAGGCAAACTGGCGGCATTGGGTGGCCTGGTTGCCGGTGTTGCCCATGAAATCAACAATCCCATAAATATTATTTCCGGCAACCTTGAGTTACTGGAAATGGATCAGGAAATTCAGCAACGTTTTTCCACCGAAATTGAAATCATCACTCAGCAGGCGGCCAAGGTAAAAAAAATTATTGGGAATATGCTGGGATTTTCGCGAGTCAGGCAACTTCCCCTGAGGGAAGTCGATATCAGTGACATAATTAATCGAGTCATCATCCCTTTTAAGACACAGCTTGAAGCCCTGGAAATTAAAGTCATAATCCATCAAAACACTCCGTTTCGTGTTATGAGTGATGAAGACAGCCTGATGCAGATTCTCAACAACCTGATTGTCAACAGTGTTCAAGCCATGCCTGAAGGTGGACAGTTGAAAATCACTACGGTCAATGCCGACAATCACTATGAAATAATTATCAGTGATACCGGCTGCGGCATGACCCCTGAACAGGTAGAAAATATGTTTAATCCCTTTTTCAGCACAAAACCAGACGGCAGCGGCCTCGGTCTTTCCATCAGTTATGAGTTAATTCGCACGTTGGGTGGCGACATTAATGTCAGCAGTGTTCTGAATGAAGGAACGACGATTACCTTGATCCTGCCCGGTAATCCACCATTTGTCTCTTAACAACCGGCCCTCGGGCAACGTAAGGGAAAAAAGCAAAAGATTATTGACATAATAAGAATAGCATCGAAAGAGATGCTTATCAATCCATGCCAGGTTTAAAGACAAATATTCCCTTTCTTAAGCCTTACACCGGGTAGCGATAGAAAAATTGTCCATTCCAGGTATTTTTCCGGTTGCCATTTATTCAAGAACTAAATAAAGAATAAAAATTTAAGTCCTTGAAATAATATACAATTATTCAAAATTAATAAGATCATGATCAAAAACCAGCACCTTGGCATAAATTATGCTTAACCTTGTGCGGCCTTTCTATAAAAGGTGGCATCAACTAAAAATTTTAGAGGGAAAGGAGAGGTGAAAATGCGTGTCAGCAGAAGGTCATTCCTGAAAATTTCGGGAACTGCGGCCATAGCCAGTGGACTTGGTTTGAGCCTCAAACCGGTCAAAGCCCATGCCGCAACGTTCAAGATCAAATATGCCAGGGAAACAACGACGATTTGTCCTTATTGTGCTGTGGGCTGCGGTATCATCGTTGCCGCCCGTAACGGCAAGGTGATCAACACCGAGGGAGACCCCGATCACCCCATCAGCAAGGGCTCTCTGTGCACTAAAGGGGGGTCTATTTCACAATTGTCAATCAATAAAAACAAAAACCGGCTTACCAAGCCCCTTTATCGGGCACCTTTCAGCAAAGAGTGGAAAACCGTCTCGTGGGATTGGGCTTTAGATAAAATTGCCCGAAATATCAAAAAAAGTCGGGACAAGGATTTTACTTTTAAAAATGAAAAGGGAGAGACCGTAAACCGAACGACGTCTATCGCATCCGTTGGCAGTGCCGCCATAGATAACGAAGAGTGTTATATCTATCAAAAGTTACTGCGCAGCCTGGGGTTAGTCTACATCGAACACCAGGCCCGTATCTGACACTCGGCAACCGTAGCGGCTCTGGCAGAGTCGTTTGGACGCGGCGCAATGACCAATCACTGGAATGACATCCAGAACAGTGATTGCATTCTCATCATGGGAAGCAACGCGGCTTCCAATCATCCCATTTCTTTCAAATACGTATCTAAAGCAAAAGAACGCGGCGCCAAACTGATTAGTGTGGACCCGCGTTTTACGAGAACATCTGCAAGGGCGGATATCTACGCGCCGCTCAGGTCAGGCACCGATATTGCTTTCCTCGGAGGGATGATAAAATATATCCTAGACAATCAACTTATCCAGAAAAAATATGTCCAGCGCTATACTAATGCCACTTTTCTGGTAAATCCATCGTTCAAGATGCCGGGCGAAAATAATGGCGTTTTTTCCGGGTTGACTGACCATAAGTATGATAAGTCTTCATGGTCTTTCCAGACCGACGCTGAGGGGATCATCAAAAAAGACATGACCATGCAGAACCCCCACTGCGTTTATCAACTGCTTAGGAAACATTATTCACGCTATACCCCTCAAATAGTATCAAAGATAACCGGCACTCCTGAAGATAAACTGCTACAAATTTACAAGGAGTATAGCAAAACGGGGAGAATCGGCAAAGCTGGAACGATCATGTATGCCATGGGGTGGACCCAGCACACCGTTGGCGTTCAGAACATTAGAGCCATGGCGATCATTCAGCTCCTGTTAGGGAATATGGGAGTGGCTGGCGGTGGCGTCAATGCCTTGCGGGGTGAGTCCAATGTCCAGGGTTCAACCGACCACGCCCTGCTTTTTCACATTCTTCCCGGTTACCTAAAGACGCCCAAGGCCTCACAGCCAACGCTGGAGGTATATAACAAGAAATACACCCCGCAGACCAAGGAACCCCATAGTCTCAACTGGTGGAAAAACTATCCTAAATATTCTGCCAGTCTGTTACGGGCCCATTATGGCATGAATTGCACGCTGGAAGAAGCCTACAGTTACCTTCCAAAGTTGGATGACGGTAAAGACTACTCTTGGCTCAGCCTGTTTGAGCGGATGTTCAAAGGTGGGTTTAGCGGTTTCT
>JALTEL010000109.1 GCA_027073945.1 Caldifarciminota bacterium
CATTGACACTGGCAAATTCGCTATTGTTATTCAGGGGATGCGATTATCGGAAAATGCTTCTCCATTCCACAGACAGGGATGTGTAGTGTTAATGGACATATTACACGAACGTTACCAAAAATGTCAAACCAGACTTCATACGGGAAAACGTACCGGATTGGGGGAATCTTTTGCTAATACCCTCGATTTGCTCGAGCCTCATGTTTCAAAGCGTCTTGTGGGCGTATTCAGTTTTGAAAATATATCTTCACTCGAAGCTCCCCTCTTCGAACGAAATATTCCATTGGTATCTATAGGTGCACCAAACAGTAAATATAGTATATATTTTGACAGAAAAAAACTTATAAGTCTGGGAATTGAGTATCTTCGTAAAGCGGGAACAAGTTCCATTGCCATTATTGGGTTCAATGGATCAGATCCGAATATTATAGGTGTGGATATTGTTTCAGCAAAAGAAAATTGGATAACACATAGAAGTCCGTTGGATGATTGCTATATCACACCCTCATCCTCTATTTCGGTTGAGCAGTCAGCATATGCACTTTTCTGTAGGTTATGGAATCGGCCCGATCGACCCGAAGGAATATTGGTAGGCGATGATGTCGTATGTAAAGGAATATTACGAGCGATACTTCACCTTGGAATCGTTATGCCTGATCAACTTAAACTCGTCAGTCATAGCAACAGGGGAATAGGGCTACCTTATCACCTTCCTGTTACCAGACTCGAGATGGACTATTTACGCCTGGCAGAAGAATCGGTAACGATGATGCACAAACTACTTCAGAACCAAATACCGGACCCTGCGCATATTGTCATTTCGCCGGAATTAACTGTAGGGGCAACGGCATGAAAAAACTGAATAAAAACGGATTTACCTTAATCGAGCTTTTGGTCGTCGTCGCTATCATCGCTGTTCTTGTTGCAATTTTGCTTCCCGCTTTGAGATTGGCACGAGAACAAGCAAGATGTATTGTCTGTGCCAACCAACAAAAACAGCTCGGAATCGCTTTTATTATGTATGCTGATGATAATAGTGGTATTCTGCCCGACTATAAAGCCTATGGCTGGTACGAACCTTTTTTTCTAATGGAAAGATATAACAATGTCGTCAGCAAATATGCCGGAGCTGTCTATGGAAGGTCTTACGGAATAAATGCACCGGAAATATTTTACTGCCCCAGTGCTGTCGGACCGGAGGTACATCCGAGGATACAGTTCGACACTGACCCTTCCGATGGAGTTTGCTGGTTTGAATATTGGCCTAAAAACGACAGTGGATGGTGGATTACCTACAACAGCTATTACTACTTACCGAGCAGGATGGCTTTTGGTCCTTACAACGGAACAAGTGGATATCCCGGTTGGAAAGACAGAATACGATATCGTAAATTAGATAAAGTAAGAAGCAATCAAGCCATTATGAGCGACACCGTCGGATGGGCAAATTATTATGCTCACTATGCCAGACACGGTTTTAATGTCCTCTACGGTGATGGTTCTGTCAGGTTCTGGATCGACGGACAAGGGTGGTATGAAAACGCTGGATACCTTACCTACGACCACGTACTCGGAAAAGAGGTAAGGATACTTTATCCATCTGAGATACTCGAACTATTTGATAAATTCGACCATAACTAAATTTTATTCGAAGGAGGTGATGTATTATGAGGGTGTAGAAAATTTAATCTTTCAAACGTTCAGATCGCATAGTATGTAAATATTTGTCCATTTTTTGATAAGGATTTAAACAATGAAAAAAATTATTCTAACAATTATGATCTCGTTATTGCTTTGCTCTTCAAGTTTTGCTGTTGTTATTATTGAAGATGGTGAGGGAACAAGTGCTCAGCTCGATGCCAGGTACACCTACTCAGGGGACAATGCTATACGCGTAGCGCAACTGACCACCGAAAATCCCGGTATATCTGTCCCCGTCGGAAGCGGTGCCGCTAAGTTTGTATTTGATGTTGAACCTAACGGTCCCTGGCGTTCCGCATACAAGCATACTTACAGCAGTAGTCAGGACTGGAGCGCTTATCGGCAGGAAGGGATGTCGTTGCAGTTCTATTGGAACGGCTGGGATGATAACCGCAGTCTGGGTAAAACCCAAACGAAGCTCTACTTTGATATGTCAGACGATGCCGGAAAATCCAATGGCTGGCAGATTACGCTGTATGAGGGCGATGGAAGCAGCGAGTCTGAACTTGGACACCTCGTTGAAGGCTGGAACTCTTTGTATATTAATCTGCCCGATTGGTCGGATTGGTCCAGTTTTCGTGTTGATGGCTCCACCATCAACGGTAATGCGATTGACTCAGGCAATTTTACTACAGTTATTCGTGGCCTGAGCGGTCCCAGTGACTACGCTGCGCTATTCGCAAATGTGAAATCCTTTAATATTCAGGATAATCACGGCGGCTATGGTAGTGGCTCGGTCGAGGGCTTTTATGCCATTGATGATATGAAAATGGTTCCCGAGCCGATCAGCTTGGGTCTGATTCTGCTTGGATTACCTATGCTTTTGCGTCGTCGTAAGTAATTCTGATTGCAAGCCGAGAGGGACAAAGAGGTGTCGCAGGCAAGTGACGTGAAGAAATAAGAATGCTGCCTGCGATACCTCAAAAGGGAGCTTTATAGACAGAATTTTCGGAAAAGCGGTAATCAGCTGGTACGGTACCTAGCAAAATTTGCTTTCTGACAGCAAGAGTTCCTTATACGTTAGTCTAATTGCCATTCTACTGATTTCTATCTATCGTTATATAATATCGCCGCTGATTGGAGTAAAATATGAAAGCTATACTGATTGATGTATGGAAGAAAACAGTCGAGTATGTGGATTTACTTGATGACAATGATAAGCGCGAGAAACAAATCCATGATCTGATAAAATGTCGAATATTCACGCTTGGAGCAATTTTACCGGGTGATGATGTTCTGTATGTGAATGATGAAGGCTTGTTCAATTCTGATTTAAAGATATTTCATATTGTAGGATATCATCCACTCGCAGGTAATGGCATAATTGTAGGGAAAGAACTTGTAGATCTTCTCACCGATGAATGGACACTTGCCGATGTTACGACAAAAATAGAGGATATTGAGGTAAAATATCTCACTGAACCACAAGCAATTGAGGAGGATTTAAGATGGAGAAACGGCTTAGTCAATGGTCTGAAGGAATGAATATCGGTATCCGGAAATTACAACGGTATCGGAAACAAATTGGAGTCGGTACACTCACTCCCGGTGGATATGTATTAAGCAGTGATGAATGGAAAGCTCTATTGAAGGTACTGCCGCTGTCGGATGCTAGGTATAAAAACAAGAAATGACCGGGCTACTTTATTTAAAAATGTGTATTATACAAGTAATTAACCGCTATAGGTTAAAATAAACAGCGGTCGGAAAG
>JALTEL010000110.1 GCA_027073945.1 Caldifarciminota bacterium
CTGGACAGTCCGGGGCTGGCAGACCACACCTGCATTTTGAGGAGAGAGTCTGGGATATTAAAACAGTTTACCCAAAGGAATACACCGATGAGTTGAAATTTAAACCGCAGTTGCTTTCTGTAATGCTTTCAACTAAAAAGGGCAATATTATTTTCAGTCCGCTGTCTCAACATGTCATCAATGTACCTTTTCCCTTTACCATGCATATATCGGGATGGGGTATAAACAATGCACAAGTGAGGTCAGATTCTGCTCTATTGTTTTCTCTTGCATTTGATACACTTGATTACAGAACAAGAAAAGAAGCCGCTTCTCTTTACAGATATGACGGCGGGTATTTTCATAGTGCGTATATCAGAACCAATTATGCAAAAGATGATAGTATCCCCTATGTTGTAAAAAAATACATTCCCTATTATACGGGAGACAGCGTTGTAAATCTATTGGTTACAATAGTTTCCGGAAGTAACGAGCTGGCCGAATATTCGTTGCAATTCAGAAATAAAAAGCCATACCATGCCTTTAGTTTTGACACAACTTACACTGGAATGAAGTACAGTTTTAACAATTACGGATTTCAAATACCTCTTGATAAAAGAAACAGTGATTACGAATTTGTCAAACTGGATAAGAATGACGTGATAAACATCAAAACCGAAAAATTTATTATAAAAACCAGAGCTTCGGATTGGGTTGAACCAAAAGGCTTTTTTTACAGAACAAACGGAGATTCTCTTTTTATATATCCACAATTCCCTTCAATAAAGTACCCGGTTCATATTGAGTCCGTTGACAAAAAATTGGGAGTATACAGACTTAAGGGTAAAAAATGTCAATGGATAAACAAAAAATCCTATTATCTGGGTGTATTTGTATTAAAAAAAGATATGGTGCCTCCTTTCATAAAAATGCATCAGCATAAAAAAACACTTATTTTTGCACTTTCCGATACACTTTCGGGTATTAATCCCGATTCAATAAGTTTTTATATGAATGATACCTGGTATCCCATATACTACGACATAGACGAACATTTTGCAAAGTTTTCCCATCCTTCTGTACTTGATAAAAAGGGGAAGTATCAAATAAAGCTCGTTGCCTACGATAACGCAGGCAATATGCGCATTTTTAAAGGGCACGTCATAATAAGATGAAAAGAAGATTAAGTCAGGTTTTCCTGAAGGATAAGAATATAATCGGGAAAATCATACAATCCGCAGAAATAAAACAGGATGAGACAATTTTAGAAATAGGGGCAGGGCAAGGCTCAATAACCTTTCCTATGCTCGAGAGGGGTGCTTTCTTACTTATTTTTGAGCCTGACAAATACTACAGGAAGTTTTTGACAGAGCGTTTAAAGAACCTCGGCCTATATCAAAGATGTATTATTGACAAAGATTTCCTGAAATTCAATCCCGCTCAGTACGAAAAAAATGATAAAAAGATAAAAATAGTCTCTAATATTCCCTATCACATTACAGGCAAAATATTAAGACACATCATTAAATATAACGAATACTACGGGAACATATTTATAATGGTTCAAAAGGAAGTTGCGGACAGACTGGTATCTGAAAGAAATACAAAACAATTCGGGGCATTAACAGTACTTATCCAGACTTTTTTCAGGGCAAAGCAATTATTTCTCATTAAACCCGTTTGCTTTTATCCTGTTCCGAAGGTTTATTCTTCTTTTGTACATCTTGAGCCTCTCCATCATTCAATGGACACTAAAAAACTCAATCTACTTGAGGATATAGTTAAATCTGCGTTTCAGCAGCGTAGAAAAAAGCTGAAATCCACGCTTTTTAAGGATTTTCCGGAGTTATATGACGCCAAATTTGCCGATATGCGTCCCGGAGAATTAGCTGTCAATGACTACGTTAAATTATTGGAAAAGGAGGTAAAATTTGAAAGTACAGCCCAAAGGGTTTAGAATTAAGATAAGAAGGAGGATATTATGGGAAAACTTGATTTTGTAAACGAGGAGATAGACAGACTAAAAAAAGAAGGATTATATATAATCATAAGAACCATAGAAAGTGCTCAGGGTGGTTGGATTATTGTTGACGGCAAAAAAGTTTTGAATCTCTGTTCGAACAATTATCTTGGCTTTGCAGACCATCCGGTTTTGAAAAAAATGGCAAAGAATGCTATTGACAAATATGGGGTGGGTCCGGCTGCCGTGAGAACAATTGCAGGGACTATGTCTTTACATCTGGAGCTTGAGGAAAAACTTGCAAAGTTTAAAGGTGCTGAGGCCACTCTGTCCTTGCAATCGGGATTTGTTACCAATCTTGCAGTCATACCTGCAATTGTCGGAAAAGACGACCTTATATTCTCCGACAGTCTCAATCATGCTTCAATTATTGACGGATGCAGATTGTCCAAAGCTAATGTAATAAGGTATGAGCATGGGAATGTAGAGGACCTTGAACAGAAGGTTCGGGAATATAAAGACATGCCCACGAGAAAATTGATAGTAACCGACGGAGTTTTTTCCATGGACGGAGATATTGCTCCTCTTCCTGGCATCGTGGAAGTTGCGGAGAAATATGATATCATAACAATGGTTGATGATGCTCATGGAGAAGGTGTACTTGGAAGCAGCGGAAGGGGTATTGTGGATTATTACAAGCTGCATGGCAAAGTTGATTTAGAAATAGGAACACTATCAAAAGCATTCGGAGTTGTCGGCGGTTATGTTGCAGCCAGGTCTTCATTGATAAAATATCTCAAGCAAAAGAGCAGACCATTTTTGTTCTCAAGCGCTGTTACGCCTGCTGATGTCGCTGCCACAATAGCCGCTGTTGATATCCTGACAGAGTCAGACGAATTGGTTGTCAGACTGTGGGATAACGCCAATTATTTTAAAACAGAAATGAAATCTCTTGGTTTTGATATCGGACATAGTCAGACTCCGATTACACCTGTTATGCTTGGAGATGAAAAAGTAGCACAGGAATTCTCAAAGAAATTGTATAAAGAAATGATATTCGCCCAGGCTATTGCTTATCCGACAGTTCCAAAAGGGAAAGCAAGAATCAGAGTTATGATATCCGCCACTCATACAAAAGATGACCTTGACTTTGCACTTGAAAAATTCGGAAAAATCGGCAGGGAGCTCGGCATAATAAAATAGATGTGAATAGCTCCACTAAAACCAAAAAGGAACCAAATGGCTTTTATAGAATTTCCAGATAAGAAAAAGTTAGAGATAAAAGATTTCTCAGGAAAGTCGATTTTACAGATAATAGAAGATAACAAAAATTACGTTGTGGCTTTGGTAGACAATGTTCTCAGAGATTTGTCTTATGTGCTGCAAGGCAAGGAAGAGGAAATAAGGATTTTTGATTTCAACTCAAAGCAGGGCAAACAAGTATACTGGCACACATCCTCTCATATAATGGC
>JALTEL010000111.1 GCA_027073945.1 Caldifarciminota bacterium
ACAGCGAGTCATAATCCCTTACAGTGGAATGGCATAAAATTTGTTGAGAGAGGAGGACAATTTCCCGTTGCAATTAAAAAGGTACGTACTCCGTGCACAGGCTCAGAACAGTTGCATTTCTATCCTGCAGAGGAAATAAAGAGAGGTTTTAAAAGGCATATTGAAAAAATCCTGAATTCCGGTCTGCTCAGGTCTTCTAATAGAAAGTTAAAAGTTGCAGTTGATACCGTTAATGGCGCGGGATTTGAAGCAGTACCTGGAATTGTTCGCGCACTTGGTCATGATGTCTTTCCCCTTGCCACCGAACCTAACGGATTGTTCCCGCATCCCCCTGAGCCCAAAAGGGAGCACCTCAGAGTACTTGATGACATTTTAAAACAGGGGTTATGTGATATTGGATTTGGTGTTGATCCTGATGCGGACAGGTTAATAACAGGTATTAGCGGTGTGGGTGTACTAAGTGAAGAATATACATTACCTCTTGCACTGTTGAATCTTACCGATGTATCTAAAATTGTGGTCAATTATTCAACTTCAATGCTTGTTGAAGATGTTGCCAAAAAGCTGTCAGCAACTGTGATAAGAACCAGAGTGGGAGAGGCTAATGTGGTAGCCAAAATGAAGGAGTTACATGCCCGATTCGGTGGTGAGGGTAATGGCGGCGTGATATTTGAGCCTGTTAATATGGCAAGGGATTCTCTTGTAGGTATTGCTATGGTATTGAGTCTCGCTTCCGAATATGATTTAAAAGAGGTAATAAGAGCTTTGCCTTCATACAAATTTGTTAAAACTAAACTCCCCGTCTCCAGAAAAATTGACCCGACCAGCTTTTCCGATATATTTAAAGGATGTGATACCAACTATGAAGACGGTATATATGCAAGGTGCAAAAAAGACCTCTGGATTCAAATAAGAAAGTCAAATACAGAGCCTGTAGTGAGAATTTATGCAGAGGGTGCTGAAGAGCAAGAGGTTTATGAAATATTGGATAGAGTAAAGAATAGGTTGGAATGAATGTCATTGTAAGTTTGTTTTTGATACTTTCACCCGCTGACTCCACTTATTTTTATGGATATTTTGCCGGACAGAGTATTGGTTACAAAGATACCACAATATTTGATTTTGATGCTGGTGTGGCTCTTAGTGTAAGAATGTGTAACGGTTTAGTTATTGATACCGAGAATATAATACCGCTTTCTTCCTTTAATTTACAACAGGAGGAAGGCTATGTAAAAGGTGCATTTTTCAAGTACAAAGCTGGTGTAGAACAGACCCAATCACAGGGGCAGGGTATTATACCCACTATTGAAGTTCCTATGACGTTTCCCAAAAGCCTGAGCTTTCTTGGCGAAGGTGGCAGACTGGATATCAACGGACAGCAAGATGTCACCCTTGAGGGCACGAGTCATTATGCATCAAATACTCCTTATGGCGATAATACCAACAAAAGTTTTGACCCACACCTTGACCAGAATTTAAATGTCAGACTGATGGGTACCGTGGGTTCTAAGCTCAGTGTATCTCTTGATTACAATGGTAAAAGAGAAAATTCAAGTGATAATAAAATAAAACTCACATATAGAGGTGGAGAAGATGAGGTTGTTCAATTAATTGAAGCCGGTGATACAAAATTGAGTTTACCTTCTACAAGATTTGCCAGTTTCCCCGGAGGTTCCAAATCTGGACTCTTCGGAATAAGAGGGGAATTCAATTTTGCAGGGCTCAAGATACAAGCTGTGGCCAGCAGAGAGAAAGGGGAACAGGCAGAGGGCACTGTAACTGGGGGAGCTACAAGGGACACTGTACTTTTGTATGACAGGGATTATGCAAAAGGAAAGTTTTTTTACCTGCAGGATAGCGATTCAATAGTACATATCGATGTTTTTTTGCATGATAACCTTGGTGCACAGGGCTCTCAGAGTGATGAAATATACAGAGCTGTTTTCTACTATTATGACCCTGTAACTTTTACTTTTGACTCCGCTTACAGAGAGGAATCCCAGTGCAGACTTTTAAACGAGCAAGAAGACTATATTTTTCACTATGATTCCAAAATACTTGAGATGAAAAATCAGGTTACGGATGGAAGTATTCTAGGTGTGCATTATATAACTGCTTCAGGAAGAGAAGTGGGATATGTATCTTCTTCCACCGATTCTACCAATATTCTCAGAGTTGTCAGGCCATCGAGGTATATGACGGATGCCAATAATCTCGTGGACAAACAGGATACACTGCTTTACCGTGTTTTCAATAACGAACTCAAGTACATTTACGATTTTGGTGAGACTCATGTTTCCCCCGAAGATGTAGAGCTTCGCATACTGCGGGATTCTCTTGGTACTGACGAATGGGTAGAAGGTGAGGGTGGAAAAACTTACCTGCATTTACTCGGACTTGACCAGAACAACGATGGTAAAATTGACCCGTATATAAACATAAATGGTAAGGTCTATACCGTTTTTGACGGACTCAATGGATATATAATCTTTCCTTATGCGCTGCCATTTATATCCGACTCACTGAACGACCCTGATTCAATAATTTATACAAAGCCCATGCTCAGAGAAAATGAGGGTATGAAGTATAAACTTGTTTTCGTAATAAAGAAAAAGACGAGTGTGATACATCTCAATCAGATGAATATCATTGAAGGTTCGGAGAGAGTGACTTATAATGGTCAGGTACTCCAGAAAGGGACACAGTACACGATAGATTATCAATCAGGTATTGTTACCCTTATAGATACTTCAATTTTGAATGACCCAAATGCACAGGTTAATGTCACTTACGATTATGCACCATTCCTCATTGCAAAGCCAAAATCGGTTTACGGTGTAAGAATGGATTATAATATCGGGGATAATTTTACAGCAGGTGCCAGTTTGTTTGGAAGGTCGGAGTCGAATATTGATAGAAAACCGAGGCTTGGAAGCGAACCAACAAGGTCATTTCTTACCGAGACAGACCTGACATTTAAACAGGATATGGCTTTCTTGAGTAATCTTCTTAACAAACTCAGGTTTGGGAAAAGTGATGCCTTATCAAATATAAAGCTGCAGGGTGAAATAGCTCGTTCAGCCCCCAATTTGAATACCAATGGGTATGCTTATCTTGAGGATATGGAACAATCCAAGCGTGAGGATGAGTTGCCCGTGGATTATCTCAGGTGGAAAATAGGGTCAAGACCCGTGCTTACAAATGGTCAATATGCGGATACAGGTAACCTGGCATCCTCTCTTATATGGTTCACGAGGTCAGACCTCTTTTCAAACGGGGATATTTATGAAAACCTGACAGAGGATGAGAAGAGGCAACCAGCATCGGTCCTTCTTTTGGATATAAAACCGCACAACAGTGATACAGCATCTTATGCCTCGCTATCCACACTTTTGAATGATGC
>JALTEL010000112.1 GCA_027073945.1 Caldifarciminota bacterium
CTCTTCAACAGAATGCCTTAAATCTTCTACCTTCCGGCTTGTTGACATTATTTCATCCAGAGTATTAAAGATAGATTGTAAATATCCTTTATGGGTAGCAAGGAAAGAAGAGTATCTCCAGATAAATGAGCTGAAAATCCTGGCGGTATAATGAGTAAAATAGGTGGCAAGGTTTGTTAAATCTCTCAACTTTTTCAGCAAATCTACAGGCTCAAGTTCTGACGGGGATTCCAGTCCACAAAGTATATCAAGCAATTCTTGATAGATTCCCTGATTCCTTGTATCCCAGAGTATACAGAAGTGAGCCCGAGCCTTTAAGAGAAATATTACTCTTGAAATAAGTTTTTTTATAATTTCTTCATCCTGGTTTATACCCACAATTATACTGGTAGGACTGGCTAATAATGTAAAGGAGGCACTTTTTATCTCCACTTGTCCCATAGATTTCTCTTTTAAGTTGTCAATGCTAATTTTTAATGGCTCACCCAGAAATTTTTCTTTAGGAAATTCAGCAAATTCATGTTGGCCCATAAATATAGATATATAAGGTTCCTGATAAAAAAGATTTCTGTTATCTTCATCCATCTCAATATACCCTTTTTCGTCTATACCAGCCATCCAGAAATGTTTATCTTTATCCTTTTGTTTATACTTAATGGGTATAAGTTCTGCAAATTCATTCCACTCAATTTCTTCCTCTTTTTCGTCTCTTTTGTATTTTAGATTTGGAACCCTATTAAGAATGTTTTTGTATTCTTCTATCTCTTCTATAAACAATCTTTGAAGTTTAAAAACATTATCAGAAATGTCAGGTTCTCCTGCACCGTTTTTTGATATTTCCTTGCCAGTAACTTCATCAAGTCTTTTTATAATATTGTCAAAATCCCCATCCACATTTAAATCTACAGATAAAGTACAAACACTAATTCCACCAAATACTGTGGATATCGTAAAAGAAGCACCATTCTCAGTAGGGAGTATAGAAGAAACCTTTGTCGGATCTATACTTTTAATATAATGGAGATGTGGAGAAAATGCCCAGATGGAACGTCTTACAAGATAATTATCTTCCCAGTGCTCACCACATTGTATTTCCAACAACTTAATATGCTTTTCTTTCAGTTCATCATCTAATAATTTTTTGAATTCGCCGTTTATGTTTTTTACTTCAGCAGGATTTTTAGGAAACTTTATCCCGTTAAGATAAAATGAAAAATAAAGGTTAATTTCCATAATTTCTCCCTGTAAGGGTCTCAATAATCTCTTCTTTGTTCTGTTCCAATTTTGGATATAGACGATAATAGGTATCTATTATCACTTCTGTTAGACTTTTTACAAAATCATAACTATATATATTCAGGTATTTTGCCTGCCTTGTAAAACCCTTAATCAACTTCTTTAATATCTTTCCTCTGGAAGAACTATCCGGTTTTATTCCCTCAGAGGTAATAAATGAGGCAGAACGAATACTATCGGTTATAGTCCTGACAGATGGTTCATAGAGCCTGCCCTCTATCTCAGGTCTTTTAAAACTTTCATATATGGAATCTATAATCTTTCTGATTGACTCGATATGAAATATCGTTCTGGATTTTTGTACCGACAACAATACTCTTTCAATCCCTATTGCACAAACAAATATTGAGTTAATTGGATTTAACAATTGAGCATTTTTTTCTACATACCTATACCAATTTACAGAGCCTATTTCAATAAATCTTTCTCCCCCTGCATTTTCCACAGATTCTCCTCTATCAAAAAAGATTTCACAAGTTGGTCCTGCACAAATAGTATTCTGGGCAAGAAAGAAATTTCTCCTTCCTTCTACTAAAAGAAGGTTGCTTTCAGATATACCTGCTGACCTCCATGCATTATAGAGCATCAGCCCATCCTCAGAAGGGATTCCTCTCTCTTCCCAACCACCAAAAACAGTTATTAACAACCTCTCCTTTGGTATATTAAAAACATTAACCAATAAATTTAAAAATGTTGTTAGAGATTCTTTTGCCGATTTTCTCACCACATCCAGTATCCCACCAATTGCAAAAAGGGCAATGTTAAATAATGAAAGATGATTTGAGTATCCAACATTTTCTATATCTATTCGTCTAAAACAGGTATCTATAAGTGAGAATTTGGCAGGGGTAGATATGGGCTCTGGATTATTAAAGATTTCAAGAGAATAATCATGCCCTGCACTGATATTAAATTCGTGAGGAAAGGCAGGGCTTAGTAATCCTATGGGAGTTTTGGGAGGATATCCACTCTCATTAGAAAAGTCCTTAAACTTAGCGATTATATCTTCAAAATCTTGTTTATTCATATCTGATGACTTTGAGTGGAGGCACTATGTTCTGTCCTTTTATTATTTTCATCTTTTCCCCTACACCATCAAATTCCTTCAAAGATTTAAGATAAGTAATAACCTTATCGGGATTATATCCAACTTCTTTAATACATGAAGCCAGTAAATTCAAAGAGTTGTAAAATAGAACAGAAGCAAGGGGAATATCAGAATGATACTGAGTTTTGTACAAAGTATTCAGTCTTTTGTATTCTTTGTCTGTCTTATCAAAATTGAGAGAGACAAAATAAACTCCTTTTGCGGATTCTCCAGCACCTTGGAAGGCACCCGTTACAACAGCTCCGAGGGTTATTATTGTCTTTCCTTTATATCCATACTCTTTTAACCTTCTTAAAAGGATTCCAACCCCGTTCCCCAACCCTGCAATTATCACTATATTTGGATTATTTGCCAGTAATTTTTGGACGACAGAATTAAAATCTGTTTCAGATTGGTCATAAACAATAATGTTATTTCCTTTTATTCCAAGTTGTTGCGATAGTCGTTTTTTGAAAATCATTCCATAGTCATCATTCATAACTGCTAGTGATATTCTTCTCTTATTTATTTTCTCCGTTTTTACAAAATCCCCTATTACCTCAGATTCCTGTTCAGCAATATTTGAATGGCGAAGTGTATATTTATGCCCTTCAGTAATTTTAGGATGAGAGGCATGAACAATAAGGAGTATTTTTTCTTTGTCTGCAATAGGAGCCAAAGCTAACCCCACACTGCTATGAGTTGTTATTACAAATTTTATCTTATTAGCTGTAATTAGTTTCCTAAATGCAGAAACAGATGAATTTGGATCGGCTTTACCATCTTCAAAGATAACTTTTAAGGGAATTCCATCAATTGCCCCCTTACTATTTATGTCTTTTTCGGCCAATATTAAACCTTTCTTAGCCATTTCTCCCAGGAGAGAAGATGGTCCCGTCAATGGCAGTATCGCTCCAATCTTTATCTCCTTTGGCTTTTTTGCACAGCCGGGGAAGAAGACTGTTCCCATGAAAACAAACATCAAAGCGAGAAGGGTTATTAGTGATTTGTTATTGGT
>JALTEL010000113.1 GCA_027073945.1 Caldifarciminota bacterium
GGGGAGGGGTCATAATGGGGAACATCCAGCTATACGGTGCGATACTCATACTGCCTGCGTTCTTCGAACTGGCCTCCACGGTGTACTACGATATGAAGCACGTGGACAGAAAGACGGCCTGCAGGCATCCGGTGCTCCTGGAAGACGGCAGACTTCAGACCCCGAAGGGAGCAAGATGGTACACACTGCCGTACTTTATTCTGAGCAAAAAGCCGATGACAGAAAGGGAACTGGTGGGGAGGATGCTGATGGTATATAGCGTGTGTGGGGCCGTGGCCTTGGGATTGGCGGTGATATGAGATGTATTTTCTCATGACGAATGATGTGGAAACCACTTCTCTGGAATTGAACAGACCGGCGGATTTCATGGCTGAGAAGGTGAAAAATACGGGACTTCCGCGCCTTCTGGAGCTCTACTCGAAATACGATGTGGAGGCAACCTTTTTCTTCACCGGCCACATTGTGGAGTTGATGCCTGAACTTGTTGACATGGTAAAGGCCAATGGGCACGAAATTGCCTGCCACGGATACAGACACGAAGACAGCTATGCCTTCGATAATCTCTCTCTGGAAAAACAGGTTTACTACCTGAAAAAGGCGAAGAAAATCATAGAAGATGCAGCGGGAGAGAGGATATATTCGTTTCGAGGGCCAGAGGCCAGAATAAACGGAGATACAGTAAGAGCTCTCGAAGAAACGGGATTCAAATATGACAGTTCCGTTGCTCCTCAGAGATTTGACGGCCCGTTGAGCAGGGGCTTCAGAAAAAAGATGTTCTGGATGATTGCACCGAGGCGCCCCTATTTTCTCTCTTATGACTCCTTTTATAATGCAGGCAATTCCAAAGTGTTAGAAATCCCAATAAGTTCCTTTATATTTCCATTCATCGGAAGCAGTATGAGAGTTTCTCCAACAGTTAATAAAATTATAAAAAATATATTATTTTATGAGGCAAAGAGAAGAGGTAATCCAATCGTTTTTCTATTCCATCCTACGGAAGTCATAGATCCAGATTACAGCCTACTGAAAAGCGAGTATACCGGAGAAGACAAAAACCTGTTTTCCAGTATTGTCAGAAAGAGAATAAAGCTTAATAATCTCGGCATTAATGCAGTATCGCTTATGGAAGAGATACTTGAGGATGCAAAGAAAGAAGGAGCTGAATTTGTGAGTATTAAAAAGTATGCAAAAGTCTATCGAGGCGGTGATGCATGATGGAGAAGACAAAAAGAATAGATGAAATTCTGGCTCTCAAAGGGAAAAAAGGCCACATTGCTCGCTATTCCTTCGCCCTTGCATTTCTGAAAAGATATTTCTTGGAAAGACTAGCGTACTTCTCATTCAGCACAAAATTCAGAGTATGGTGTTATAAGAAAATGGGTGTCAATATTGGCAAAGATGTTTATATAGGAAACTATGTTATTTTTGATAGAATCTTTCCTGAAAGGATATTCATCGGAGACCACACGAGTATTGGCGATAGGTGCATAATTACAGCCCATGCAAATATCCCGTCACACAGCATCCTCAAAGAAAAATACCCGAGAACAGCAAAAGAGACCATAATTGGCGAGGGGGTCTGGATTATGCCCGCCTGTGTCATAACTCCCGGCGTCAGGATAGGAAATAATGCAGTAATTGCAACCGGTGCGGTCGTGACAAAAGATGTGCCGGAATACTGTCTTGCAGGAGGCGTTCCTGCCAAGGTATTGAAAAATTTAAGGGAAGAGGTCGTGACAAAATGAGTGGGATAGAAAGCATAGAAAAGATATGTATTATCGGTTCCGGGACCATGGGAAGGGGCCTTTCCATAACATTTGCAAGGGCTGGAGTATCTGTTGTTCTTCTACAGATGCGCCGCAATAAAGATGCCTTCGGGGTCATAAAAAATACACTGCAAAAAGAGTTGAAAAGAGGAAAAATAAATGAAGCACAGTATGAGTCTGCACTTGAGAATATAACAGTAATAAAAGATCCGACTATGGTCAAATCCTGTACCTTTGTGATAGAAGCAGTAGTAGAAGATTTTGATATCAAGGTTAAAACAATAAAAAAGGTCATGTCGCACATCGAGAATAGAGAGGAAACCGTCATAGCAACCAACACATCCTCTCTGGATGTCGAGGCGCTTGCGAAAAAAACGGGATTCATTGAAAATATGATTGGTATGCATTTTTTCAATCCCCCATATCGAATTCCTTTTGTGGAAGTGACCCTTCTTGAACGCACAAAAGAAAGCATAAAATCCCGAGCAGTATCGTTGATGGAGAAAATCGGCATGCAAATTCTCTATGTGAAAAATACGCCTGGCTTCATCGTGAACAGATTGCTTTTTACATATCTTAACGAAGCATACAGGCTTGCAGAGGAGGAAGGATATTCTATGGAAGATATAGATTTTGCGATGGTAAAGGCCACGGGCCACCCGATGGGTCCATTTCTCTTATCGGATTATATCGGTCTGGATGTTTGTCTTGAGATTCTTGAAACCTTATACGAAGAAACAGGGCATGATGTAAGATACGAGCCTCCTGAAATTCTTAAGGATATGGTGAGGCAGGGCTTTCTCGGAAAAAAGACGGGGAGGGGATTTTATGAGTATGGAAAAAGGAGGGAATGACATGAAAATTCTTTTTGAAATTGGTCATCCAGCACATGTTCATTTATTTAAATATGTTTTTCGGGAGCTTGGAAAAGACGGGCACAAAATAAAAATAATGGTGAAAGAGAGAGAGGAGGTCGTGACTTCCCTTCTAAAACATTATGGGTTTAACTATGAAAGTTTACAGAGCAATTCTCCTCGTATGGCCGGAAAAGCTAGAAACATGGTTTTGAACGAGATGAGAATATTTAAGATTGCAAGAAAATTCAAGCCAGATATCTTTGTAAGCGTGGCATCCCCCTATTCTGCCCATGTAAGCTCTGTTCTGAGGAAGCCACATATCTGCCTCACAGATACGGAAGATGCGGTCCTTCAGCTGAAACTCATGGTTCCATTCACCAGAACTATCCTTACTCCCGACTGCTTTTTAAAACAGTTTCCACCAAATAAACACATAAGATATCCCGGATACCACGAACTGGCATACCTGCACCCAAATAGATTCAAACCAGACCCTTCCATTCTTGAGTATCTCGGAGTGGAGAAGGATGATAGATATGTCATAATGCGTTTTTCCGCATGGGATGCCAGCCATGATGTCGGCCAGCACGGATTTAGAAGTGATGAGGAGCGGCTGAATCTAGTCAAAGAGGTGGAAAAGTACGCAAAGGTTTTCATAAGCTCGGAAATACCTCTAAGAGGGCAGTTAGAGCGCAGAAGAATAAATATTCCGATTCATCGAATTCATGACGCCTTGTATTATGCCTCGCTTTATGTGGGTGATGGACATAAAATG
>JALTEL010000114.1 GCA_027073945.1 Caldifarciminota bacterium
GTAATTATAAGGTAATCAAATTTTTCGCCGTTTTCTTTGGGGAAAGGTGTATAAAGAGGTAACATTTGTCTATAGTTGGAGAAAAGCGTTTTTGCAATTCCGTCAAAAGCATCGTCTGACAACTGGGCCCTGCTTACAGAACTTACCTTTTTGTAGCTAACTGAAAAGTTTAAGTGCTTACAAACATAAAGGTTATTATGTGCATACAGCACCGGCACATAGTACAGCTTAATAAAACTCCACTTTCTCATTTTCCCCTGTTCCCAATAAAGGAAGGGACTATTTGTAGAATGTAAAGAGTTTCTAAAATTAACAGGTTCTCTTTCAAAACCCGACACTGAAGCAACATTCTTGCTTACAACTTCAGTAGTTACATCAGACGCCGAAATGTCCTTAACTGAACATCCGGGTGGAAGTGCATAAAATACAACCTTCACCGGGGACTTCCCAAAAGCAGAGGGGAACTCCCTCATCCCCTCTGGAAAGGAGGAAAGAGTCCCGTTTTCAGTTAGTTGTAAATTAGACGGCGTAGATAGACTGCCAGTTATAGGCTCCGCAGTAAACGCTTTTAACGTTCCAGCAGAAGAAACACCTATAATAGCTATAATAATTATAAACGCTAAAATCTTTTTATTCATCAGCACTCCTGCACCTTAGACTATGGATAAGTTTCGCCGTAATGCTGGGCGAAAATAAGAAGGTCTTTACCGTCTATTATCCCATCTTCATTAAAGTCGGCAAGCGGAAGGAATTTAGGATTATTCGCCTGCAACCCAAATACACTCTGTAGGATCGCAAGGTCTTTATCATCTACAACCTTATCTCTATTAAGATCCCACGGATTCTTCGCTTTCTCTATCGTAATAAATGTTGGTTCAAAGACTGTTTTAACTGCTTTACCGCTTTCGTCCTCCAGTTTACTGCTTTCGAATCCGATCTTTGTTCTTCCTGGAAGACGCCCTTTTATAGTAAATGTAACAAGAGTTCCTTTACCTGATACAGTTTTTCCATCTTTTAGGGAAACATCGATAAATATTTCTCCGGTCATATTGTCCACTTTTGCAGAAAATTCTGTGTCACCACCAGACTTAAAGAAGTCACCTTCTTTAACATCTGAAACCTGCATAATATTGGGGTCAAAGAATATCACACCGCTGAAGGAGTTTACTTTTCCGTCAACTTTTATTAAGACTGACGCATCTGTCGTATTCTCCTGGACAATGGAAGAATCCTTAGTGGAAATTGCAACTTCAGTTTTTGGCGCATTTACTACTTTGAAAGTACCTTCTACTTTTGCAGCATCTTCTACCTTTGGATCCATTTCGTTGTTATTGGATTCTACTGCGGCAACCACCCACTTATATGTTCCGTCTTTCAGGAAGTAATTGCCATAAATATCTCTGCCGTCCCAGGTAAATGTGTATGTACCTAAAAGAAGCAGCGAGCGTTGATAAATTATACCCATAGTGTTGCCGTTCATATCTTCTATTCTTATCTGCATTTCATCAATAATATTGGAGTTTGTAGGCCTGTCTTTCGGCTCTGTAGGCGGTATAAGTGAACCCGAACCAAGAGTAAATTTAAACTCCATAGTACCATTTTTGGGCGAACCAGGTGAAATTACATCACTTGACGCAGAAACATTAGAAAGTTTTTTAGGTATGTCCACATCTCCTTTCCACACAATAAACGGAACATGAAGTTTCTCAGTGCCGTTATCAATGAATATTACTCCTTCGTGCGGGCCATCAGAGAGCTTTTTGTCGTCAACTTTAAAAATAGCATTGAAAGTAGCAGTAGCGCCTTTTGCAACAGTAACGACGCTCTTGCTGAATTTTAAAGACAGTCCGTCGCTTTCTCCGTTGGTTAGTTCATAAGAAAGATTGAATTTTTGCGCGCTATCAGAAATATTCTTTACTGTAAATTCTACTGGCTTCAAGTTATCTGATTTCAGAAGCAGGTCGTAAGGCGTAACAATCGCAGGTGTTTTAATCGCTGAAGGAATATCAATCCTTCCTGAACCCTGCAATGTCCAGGTAATAACTCTTCCATTCTGGTAATTTTTCAAAATTGTCGCGGTATTCATAAGAGCGGCTTTTACATCGCTTGAAGTCCAATCAGGATGTGCCTGCTTTATAAGCGCAATTGCTCCTGTTACATGAGGAGTTGCCATTGAAGTGCCATCCCACCTTGCATATTTGCCGCCAGGTATCGTAGAATTTATTGCAACTCCGGGCGCTGCAACTTCTGGCTTAAAATAAAAATCTGAAGTAGGCCCCATCGAAGAGAAAGAAGCCATCGTCCCAAGGCCATAAACAGAACCAAATTTTATTTTCAGCCCTTTGTTTATCAAACTCTTTATAAATAGACCATCATTCATCGTTACAAAAATTGCAGGTATGTATTTCCTATTCGCATCTTCATCAGTAACCTTAAAGGTAGGATTCACAATACCAGGCAAGTTATTGTAAATAATAATTCCTGCAGCACCAGCTTCCTCTGCATTTAAATCTTTGTCTCTGAAGTATAGGGCATTAGGACCGATTGGCCCTCTGCTAACAAGAGCAATCTTTCCTTTTACATCAACATTTGCGAAGTCAGACTTTCTTCCAAATCCGCAGGGAACAACTTCAAACTCCGTGTCCGCAGGAAAAGCAGGAGAAAGATCTGCATAATTACCTGTTATTACCCGCTGATTTTCCGGAACAGAAGGAGCAACAATATTTATTGAAGGGTGAAGTCCATCGTCTGAAGCAGCAACCGCAATAACCTTCCTTGCACCCGACGGAGCACCTAACGGGAATGGAGTAGACTCACATCTTGAGCCCTGGTTACCTGCAGCAACTGCTGAGAGGACACCTGCATCTGCTGCATTGTCAAATGCTTTGTTTTCAGGGTCGTCTGGGTCAGATGTACCGAGCTGGCCTGAACCAAAGGAAAGATTTACAGCATTACACTTGTCTTTAACTGCCCTCTCTATTGCTGCAATAATCGTTGAATCAGAAGCACTTGGGTTAGCGCCTGAAACGATTTTGTAAGCCATAAGGTGCGCTTCAGGTGCAACACCTTTTATTTTGCCATTTGCAGCAGCAATACCCGCAACATGTGTACCATGTCCTTCAAGATCCATTGGGTCGGGGTCATTGTCACCAAAATCATAACCACCCTGGACTTTATAGCCCGGGCCGAACCCACCGCCAAGGTCTGGATGAGTATAATCAATACCTGTATCAATTATACCGATAAGCATACCCTTTCCGTCAATAGGATTGCCTTTTGCATCCTTCATCTTCCATACTTCAGGCGCACCAATAATTTTGTCACTTAAATCACCGGAAATCGTGTAAGTTTTAGAGGGGAAAACTTTTTTAACGCTTTTAAGTGTAG
>JALTEL010000115.1 GCA_027073945.1 Caldifarciminota bacterium
ATCCGTTCAAACCGATTACCGAAGCTGAAATTTCTGCAGATACATTGCTTGATATGGCGAAAGCGAAACTCATAGGTACCATTGAGGATTCTACGGGCTATGTCGCTCTGGTTGAAGATAAGGAAGGAAAGGGCTTTATACTCCGTCCAGGAGATAGAATCAAAAATGGCAGAGTTATATCTGTCAGAAAGAACCTTGCCATTTTTGCCGTTTCTGATTTTGGTTTTACCAGAACAATTATCTTAAAAATAGAAAAAGAAAAATAGGAGGTTTGTTATGAAATTAGTAAAAATGTTACCTGTAATGCTGTTGTCTGTTGGGCTTGTGTTTGCACAGACAGAAAAATCCATAACCCTTGATGTGCAGAATGCGGATATAAAAACCGTTCTGCGGGCTTTTTCAGATGTTGCAAACATCAATATAGTTACGACAAAGAATGTATCAGGGGAAGTTACGTTCCACGTCAAAAATGTGCCATGGAAAGAAGCTTTCAGAGCGTTATTGGATGCATATTCTCTTTCTTATGTGGAATCAAAGGGTATTATAACCGTCATGACACAGTCAGAATACAGCAAGGTGCGCGATATATCAGGTCTGGAGATGAAGATAGTTCCGATAAAATACAGCAGTGCGAAAAAGCTCAAACCAGTGCTGGAAAGCTTGCTCTCTTCAAGAGGAAAGATTAAGATAGAAGAGACCTCCAACTCTCTTGTTGTCACGGACCTTCCCGAAAATATAACCAAAATAGAGGATTTTGTTACAAAGGTAGATAAACCTGTGGAACAGGTTTCCATAGTGGCAAAGGTTGTTGAGGTTGACTACGATGCTGCAAGACAACTCGGCAGCATGTGGCAGGCAACAAACGCTGAATATCCGGGGACCAACACGGGCTATGTAGTTAAAAACGATGCTCAGATAGGTGGTCCTGCAACCACACTCAACCTTGGCAGAATAAGAAGGACAATGACGCTCAATCTGCAGTTACAGTCCCTTGAAAGTGAGAGTAAAGCGAATATTCTCTCTCAGCCTAGTATTCTCATTGCAAACAACCAGAAAGCCGAGATAATATCAGGAAAGAAAATTCCTGTGGTAACAAGAGACATATCCGGGAACTCGGTTGTTCAGTTTTATGATGCGGCAATAAAGCTTGATGTAACGCCTCATATAACTCCTGATGGAAATATTGCTATGAACCTGCATCCTCAGGTAAGTGATATTGCCGGTTATTCTCCGACCGGGCAGCCCATAATAAGTAATCAGGAGGCAAAAACACAACTTACCGTTAAGGATGGCGAGACCGTTGTGATAGGTGGTGTTGTAAAATCCTCAACAAAAAGGGGAAATGCGGGATTTCCATTTTTAAGAAAGATACCCATCATAAATTTGTTCTTTGGCAGAAATGAAAATTCAAAATCAAAGGTTGAATTGATGATATTTGTGACACCAACTATTGTAAAAGAAACTGCCGAGATTCCGGAGACAAAGGATGTACCCGCAGAGGAAAAATAACAGGGGGTTGACAGTACGGCTTAAATTCAGTATAAATATAATGACATAAAAAAGGAGGTGATGTCCAATGCGCTATATTAGCAGAAAAAGACAAAGATAAGGAGGTGTAAAAAATGGTCTTACTATATAAAATAATAAATAAACAAAGGAATCCTGAAAGAAAGGGATTTACTATACTTGAACTGCTTGTTGTAATTCTGATAATGACAATCCTGGGTGGTATGGCAATATGGGCTTATAGAAAAAGCCTGGGAAATGAAACTTTGAAAAATGCCGCAATTGAACTTACACAGACCCTTGAAAATGAGAGGTACAAGGCAATAGAACGCGGAGAACAAAGGGGAGTTCTATTTGTAACTCCCAGTATATTTACCACCTTCAAGGTTGATTCAACGCTTGCACAGGTACCGGAAATAAGCTCTAAGTTGCCCAGAGGTTTGAGATATGGAAATGGTGGAGTTGGTGTTGCACTTCCTGTTGTTAATATTGCACCTGCCGCAAATGGAATTATGTTCAGTGGGAACGCATGTGTTTTCAATCAGTACGGCATGGCTGTGAATCCCGGTGCAATTGTGGTAACAGGCAGGGTTGGTACCGCGGGGATTATTGTTAGCCCCGCTGGCCAGATAAAAGCTTATAGATGGGAGGCAGGGATATGGACAGAATTAAAATGAAGGATAGAAAGGGATTTGGACTCGTAGAGTTACTCGTAGCCCTTTCTATCATGGCTATTTTCTTATCAGTCCCTCTATTTGATACGGCTATGCGGGTGAATGTAAAGGTGAGAAATCTGAATAATGCCAGATTTATAGCCGAGCGTTTTATGGAAATCGTCAGGTCATACGAATTCACAAATTCAGCACTGCTGGATGACGGAGATGCTTCGGACCTTGCTGATACGACAAATTTTGATCATCAGCTTCCCCCGGACACAGTACAGGCTACGGGTATTGTTTACAATATAGGATATAACATTGCAGATGGAGTGCCTTCTACCAATACGAAAACAATTCGCGCATTTGTCAGGTGGAATGATAAATTGGGACGGCATGAAATCACTTACACAACGGTAAAGGTAAATGTTAATTATTAAGGAGGTGTTTTATTTTGATAGAAGCAAAACGTAAGGGTTTTACTCTTATAGAGTTAATAGTTGCAATGGCAATATTTTCGATTTTTGCACTGGCATTGGTATTCGTTTTTACAGGCCAGATTCAGCAGGCTGCCAGACAGAGGAGTATATCAAAGGCGCAGATGGATTTTCAATCCGCTGTGTCGCTTATGAAATGGGATGTGCTTATGGCGGGCTATGGCTTGTCCAATGCACAGGACCCATTGACCGGTACGGATGGAAATCCGGATAACCTGACAATTCGTACGGTGGACCCTCCTGTGGGTGGGTCTGGAAAGTGGACTTTTATTTTAACGGCAAATACAGGTGGTGGAGGCAATAATACGCTGCTCGTCAAACGGTGGAATGACCCGAGAAAGGATATAGCAGTCGGGGACGGAATAACGGCTATTTCCGATACAAAGGAGCCTTTGTCAGGTTTCCCTGTCACGGTTACCGCTGTCCAGAATGCATCATTTCAGGCGCCTGATACCACTGTTTCGGCTCTCTTGCTTACCTTAAGTTCAAATGTCAGTGTCGGGATGGGAAATTTTGTGTTTGTTCTGCCAAGCAATCCTGCGGATATGAATGTGCAGTACACATTATCGGGTAATCAGCTCTTGAGAAACAATGTGCCGGTGATTGATAATGTTGAGGATTTTGAAATTGCATACTGGTATGACCAGAATTCCAATTACCAGGTTGATGCGGGCGAATTAGTCAATGATATATCGGGACTGAGCTCTGCGGCAAAGGAAAATG